>NZ_JAUBUG010000173.1:0-2294 GCF_036705345.1 Microcoleus sp. B3-D2 | reverse complement strand
GACATTTTCGGGTTCTATATTTTTCACTTCGTTCAAGTCAGTTACATCATACCTCATCTTTCTGAGAAAGGCTATACTTGCCATTTTTTCCAATCCTCTTGAGAATAGTGATTGTTAATTTTATCTGTCATTTATACTTTATTCACTAATAGGCAAATCTAACCATTCGCTGAGTTCCCCTGCTATCCAATCAATCTCGCCATCGGTGAGATGGCTGGTAATAAGTTTATATTCCTGTGTTCCCGCCCAAATCTGAATGTCGCGATGAGGATGAGGGCGCGATTCTGTAGGTTCATCCACTATGAATCGTAATTTACAGATAGCCATCCTTGGACTTGATGGCCGAAGATTATAACGTACAAATCCCAACCAATTGGAAGTCAAAGAAATTTGTTTGCGATCCAGGCGCAGTCGTCTAGTGGGGTCATATAAGAGAAGAAATTGGAGGCTGATTGGTAGGGACAAATATACAAAGTAAAATACCCAGAAAAACACCGCGATTCCTGCGGATAATCGGACTAAAAAAGAGCCCATACTAAAAGCAGGAATAATAAATGATATACTTGCTAAAAAAAAGTAGGAATTTATAAAAAACGCAACTACTGAAAAGGCAATAGTTAAACATAGAGGATAAGAACTAGGAACCACAATTTCCAAACAATGCCGGTCTTTTTTCAGTTTGACCTTACTCCTAGAAGGTTTTCCCACAACCAAGGGTATCGCCTCTATCGGTCTTTCCAGTGCTTTTAATGCCCGATATGCCGAGGTTAAACGGCTGTTTAAATCGGGTTCAGTCATCCACTGCAGCCAGTCAACAAACTCTGAACTAAGAGCGATTTTTGGCTCAAAATTAATACGCAAATCTTCCTGCGGCAATTCGGCTGGATGGACTCCCGTTACTAAGTAAATTAACGTTGCACCCAAGCCATAAAGATCGGAAGCCGGAACCGCGCGCCCGCCAAATTGTTCGGGCGGCATATATCCGTAAGTTCCGACTACAGTAACGGTGCTACCTTCTCTCGCTGCTAAGGTTTGAACTGAACCAAAATCTACTAAGTAAACTTCACCCAACCAACCACCTTTATTAAGGGCGGAGTATAGTTTTTTGAGGGGCGAACGAGCGGAGTATAGTTTTTTGAGGGGCGATCGCTCTGCTAACAGAATATTACTCGGTTTAATATCTCGATGAATTACTGGCGGGTTTTGGTGTTGCAAATATATCAAAATTTCCAGCAAATTATTAGCAATTTGCTTTATTTCTTTTTCGTTAAACTTCCGTCCCGCTTCAACCCATTCTGCCAAAGATTTCGCTTCAATATAGCTTTGTACCAGGGCAAGCCCTTTAGTCTTTGGTGTCTGGAATTCAAAATAATCTAAGTAACGAGGAATTGCCGGATGGGAAAGTGACTGTAAAGTTTCGGCTTCTCGTTCAAATAGTTTTAAATCGTCCCATTGGAAATCTGCACTAAAAGTAAGGATTTTGATGACAACTAACTCCTGAGTTTGTAAGTCGCGCGCCAGCAAAGTTTGTCGTCCCGCATTTTTCCCCAGGCATTGCTGAATGGCATAACGTTCTTTTAACACTCGCTCTACCATATTTTTTACTATAAATATTGACAGTTTTTACTATACCTCTGCCTTAACGAAAGCTGCTAGGAAAAAGCTCGATTTGTAACAAACATTAATTATGACTATTATGATATGACTATTATGAATTCAAACAATGGCACAAGCGTTGCTAAAGTACGCGAAGGTGTTGAGAAAGTGCTGGCACAAGAGTCTTACAAAAAAAGGCCGATCGAGATGGAAGGGGCGATCGCACGGAATTAAGCGCGCTGCTGATATTCGATCGTTATGATGCGATCGACATAGCTTGTCGAAGAATAAACTTTAACAGCCCTGGACGCACGGGGGGCCTTTCAACCCGGTTTCTGCGCCAATATCTCAAGGGATATATCCACGATTTTGAGGGGAACCGGGTTTTTTGCGTCCAGGACTATTTAAATTCGATCGATGTTTGTTGCACCCAGGCTGTACTCGATAAGCTGGGGACACGGCCAGCTTGTAGTTGCGGGCGATACCTAGCCAAAAGTTCGGGTCATTCCCCCGTCGGAAGATTGGCTGCAAGCTGGTCTTTTTGTTAGCTGAAAACTCTACTGCTGGTTAGAACCTTGTGGGGGTTAATTATCGTACACAGGACTTACGCAGGTACGCTATATAGGGCTTGCTGAATAAGTTAAGAAAAATCACGATAGCAATTGAGGAATGATTCAAGTTCAGCGACACATAATTTT
>NZ_JAUBUG010000172.1:0-2344 GCF_036705345.1 Microcoleus sp. B3-D2 | reverse complement strand
TGACCAGGCTATAAAAGCAATGGTTAACTCGGCTGTGCAGACCCCATCTTTAATCCCTCAAGTTTAGACCTGAATCCTTACCTTAGAATAGCAAAGAGTAGGTCGATGAAGTCTGGCTAAATAAGGTCTGAGTCGAGTTTCTCCCTCAACTCGTGTCCTATATGTTTTCGAGATAACCCGGTCGCAATCGTTAATAAATTGATCCTAAACATAGCAGCCATCCATCACATAAAAAATATTCTCTTCTCCTAACTATTTTTCACAACTTCTAAAATTTCTCGGCACTTGTGTCTCCTAAAACGAATGCTAAAATGCCTATGGCTCTCTTGTTGCCGACCGTCCACAACAATTTTTTTAGCGCCAAAACAGGGAAGTTCATCTAACCCGTGCTACTTCGGGAAGTTCTTCATAATCCGGAGTATCAGGTAAAGAAAAAGCCCCTTGTTTAACCCTGTTAATAACTGTATTAGGATTAACTCCAGTTATTCTTTCAATAGCCCCAAATCCCTGACCATTGACGTACATTGTCAAGCATTGCTCCTTAATTGAGTCTTGGTATCTTTTGGCGAAATAAAATCTAAACAAATTGCTTTCCACAGTCACGCCACAAGTAGTTTTGTTTGCCGCGACTGTGACCATTTTTACAAACTTTGTTTGATCAATACTCCGGACACTTTTTAAAGAGGGATGCGATGCCTTCGGCAAGCAACGCTTACGCAATAAAGCACAGAAGCGAAAAAAGAGAGTGAACTCTGAACCCAAAATAAACAGAAAAAAAGGCACTCTTTTCGGTTAAGCTATAAAAACACACAAGCTCAACAGATTGCCTTAGGAATATTATGGAATCCATCTTACAACAAATGCCAGGGATTAGTCAACCCCAAAAGAAGTTTTTAATCACTTTATTCTCAACTATTTTGCTCGTCTATGGTAAAGTCAACTTCACGAATCTCAGTCGTTATAGTTGTTTGAGCGAAAAAACCTACCGTCGTCACTTTCTCAAAAGCTTTAACTTTCCACAATTTAATCAATATTTTCTCGAAAAAGCCTTAAATCCTGAACACACAGTCATTGCTGTTATTGATTGTTATTTTTTAAGAAAAAGTGGCAAAAAAACTGACGGTAAAGCTTATTTTTATAATGGTGTCGCTGGTAAATCGGAACAGGGGTTGGAAATTTCTGTTATTTCTATTGTCGAAATTGAGAGTCGTTTATCTTATAGCTTAAGCGTACAGCAAACTCCATCACGCCCTCAAATAAAGCCCGCGAAAAAACTGCCACAAAATCCGAAGAATTGCTGGTCAAAAAAAAGTTGCAAAAAACCGGACTCTCAAAGTTCAGAGTCTGACCTCACAAGAGTTGATGACTATGCACAACATTTGAAGAATACTCGTTATTTCTTCCCAAGTTTTGTACGTTATTTGGTGGCTGATGGCTACTACTACCGCTCTAAATTCTGGGAGGCTGTGCGGGAGTTAAATTTAAACTTTATTGGCAAGTTAAGAGTTGATGCTAACTTACGCTATCTCTATACAGGTGAACAAAAGAAACTGGGAGCTCCACGTAAATATGATGGTAAGGTTGACTGCCATGATTTGAGTCGTCTTAAGTTTGTTAAAGACCTAAAACCGGGAGTTTCATTATATACATTGGAGGTGGGTCGTTGTTGTTTAAATTGCCAAATTAGTTTGGCTTGTATCTCTGAAGTTCAAGCCAACGGAAAAATTAAAAATGCTTTATTATTTAGCACTGATATTCACTTGCCACCTGAGCAAATTCTTGAATATTATCAGGCTCGTTTTCAGATCGAATTTATTTTTCGTGATGCCAAGCAATTTACGGGATTGTCTGATTGTCAAGCTCGTCATTTACCGGGGCTTGATTTTCATTTTAATGCCAGTTTTATTGCCTTAAATTTAGCAAAACTTCAAATATCGAGTTGTCATTCATCTGCCAAGTCGTTTGTGTTTTCAATGGCCTCTTATAAACGTCTATAATTCAATAAGCATCTACTTTGTACCTTTATTGACAAGTTAGATTTAGACCCGGATTTGATTTTAAATCACCCTAACCTTCCTTCAGTCTTGTCTTATGGTACTCTGGCTGCTTAAAAACTGTCCGGAGTATTGTTTGATACAAGCGTGAATGCAGATCATCCCTGTATTATGCAACGCCGTAAGTCTTGCCAATTGCACCCATTTTTCAGTTGATAGAGAATTCTATTGAAGAGCTCTCGCTTTGTGCAGTTGCTCGGTCGAGTATGCTTCTAATACCAATTTCAAAAAGTAGTGCTACAATTAGTAAAGGAGATTTCTGTAAGTTAGTAGCCAAACAGAAGGAGGGA
>NZ_JAUBUG010000171.1:0-2385 GCF_036705345.1 Microcoleus sp. B3-D2 | reverse complement strand
CTGGCTTAACCCTCTGAGTGCTACTCAATACACGTTAATTCTGTTTTGTCAACCTACCTAATTAATGACACGCCCTAGAAAGATAAGGATCAGGTTGATCCTACTCACCCAAGGGGCTGAAGTAAAAGCGCTGAAGATGGAGGGAGAAGGCAGTGTCAGAGATTCTCTCACCTTCATTAGATTGGGGAATTTTGCCACAGACCACGCTCGAAAGCTAAAGGATAAGAAATTATTGTCCTGGTTGGAAGGTAGCGATCGCCCGTGTTTGGTTGACAACGTGCCAGCAGTTGTGCTAAATTTGGCATGAGGCAAAGTTGGAACGAATTATAAATAGGGTTTGAGTAGCAATGGATACTGTTGGCGAAAGTATTACAAACAGACAAACAAAAGTGTTACAAATAAAAGCCGCAACTACAGATTGAAGGTTTGATCCTTTCGTAATACGTGAAAATACAAATATGTATTACATTCGCCAACAGTATCAGCGGCTACACAGGGTGGTTAATCTAATAATGATTCGATTCACTACTATTAGAGTTAATTAAGGAAGTTGATGCAACCGCCTAGTAATTTGCCCACTCCTAAGAAAATTATTTATCTAGACTATTTGCGCCTATTCGCTTGTTTAGGAGTTTTTGCCTGCCACTTGTGGGTAGGAGGAATTTTACCTAATGCAAGCAATGTTACTAAAAACCTGAGCAATCTAGCTCATGAATGTCTAGGCATTAAAGGTGACTCTTTGTATCGATGTGGTTTTGACAGCCTTTTTCTGTTTCCTAGTAATAGCGGGGATCACCTCTTATTTAACTTTTTTAACTTTGTATTTGGACTAGGTTATCAAGCAGTTCATCTTTTTTTCATTCTAAGCGGTTTCGGATTAACCCTCTCCGCGCTTCTTGTGGAAAAGAAGACTGATCGCATCCGTTGGTTTGGTTTTATTAAGAAAAGATTCATCAGGTTATATCCATCATATTGGCTCATTTTAGCAATTTATCTTCTCCTAAACTTCTTTCAGTATAACAGCTTTCTAGGATTACTTAAAACCTATGTAAAAGGTGCCATATTTCTTGATGTTATTCCTGCAACCTGGTACATCCCTATTCTTTTGCAACTTTACTTACTCTTTCCATTCCTCTTTTATTTTCTTAAAAAGCTATCTATAAAAAACTTTTTACTTCTTAGCCTACTGGTTAAAACAGTGAGCAGCGCAATTATTATCACTACATCGTTACTGGCGTTTGATAAAATTTTAGGGTTTGGCTATGGAGGACTTGCCCCTGGAGGAATTGCTTTAACTAGATTGTTTGAGTTTTGTTTTGGAATGGCGATCGCAAAACACTGGTTTACCCATGAACGTTCTGTTGATGCGTTTACCGTATTTCAAAAACCTAAGGCAATCATCTTGGGAATTTTCCTAGAATGTTTAGGCATTTTTCTTTCTTTGAAGTACACTGCAATACGCTTTATAGATCATGATATCCCTGTCGGTCTCTTTATCTCTGATGCCTTTATAGGCATTGGAATTTTTATTATTTCTCTAAACCTCGTATTTCTAGTTGATGGTTTGTTAAAGAGCAAGAGTAAGGCGTGGCTTGATTTAATCAGTAATGGAACTTACGAAGCATACCTAGTCCACACCATAGTATTAAGCTATTTCCTAACTTTATTGATTAAGCCTTCACTGCAATTTTTAAGCTCCACCGCCAGCTATCTCATAGTCTGCCTTTTATATTTGATAATTCTTCTAATCTTTTCCTCCCTAACTTTGTCTCTAGGTTGTTGGCTATTTAACCTCAAATCATATCTACTTCAAAAGTGGTCTTTGCTATTTAATTCCTAGTTGTTGTAGACCGCAATCATAATCGTTTGGAACCACAGTCAAGTTTTTTTGAGACCACATTAGACCTCTTGCGAAAGTGCGCGCGTTCTAGGTAAAATAAAAGAAATAATTAGCTCCCATAAGATGAATTACGAACAAGTACAAAAGTTAAACCCCGCCGACTTTAAACGGTAGTGTGGACTACATCAAGAGACATTCAAAGAGATGGTAAAAATAGTCAAAGCAGAAAAAGTTTTTCAAAAAAAATCAGGAAGACCAAGTAAATTGTGGGCGTTGCACAATTGGGGGATGATTCAAGAGGGCAGGGGCACGGTCTTGTGTTTTAGGTAGTAAATAACTAGCCGAAGGGAAATTTCTAACATGGATAAAGATTTTGAATAACATAAAGTTTTTCGCGCTAGACGAGCTATCCGGATGCCTCAGCCGAGTATTTTCTCCTTCGACACGAGTCATATAGGTTTTGCTGACTATACAGCACTTCCGGATGTTATGAGGTACAGTAGCAGCAATTAGTAAACCAGTTTTTGAGATGTTTCGGATTAATT
>NZ_JAUBUG010000014.1:0-106694 GCF_036705345.1 Microcoleus sp. B3-D2 | reverse complement strand
GAGGTACTGGAATCATAATGAATCCTCCTGTATTTATTGTTTTAAGCACTGCATAGCCCTTAACTGAACCGTATTGGGGCATAATCCACCTGACTGGGGTTTCAAAAAAATACAAAAATTCCGCTATTTCGTGACGGGCGTCCGAAACCATCTATCAATTTTTATTTATACAGACACACCCTTTCTCCGTAAAAACCCGGTGAGGGGTCATCTTGTGTCCTAAAAATAACAGTTTTTTTACAGAAAATATGTAAATTTTTCTTAAAAAATACTTAGTTAATTAAATTTTTGGTAAAAATGGGGAAAATACTTAAGTATTATTACTGCAACGAATGCGAGATTAATTTACTACAAATATTTGTGAAACGTAAGTGCAATTGTACAGAAATTTCAAAGTCAGCAATTTTGATACATACTTTAGGGTGCGTAAGCAATTAGTCGTGCAAAAAATACCGTCTTCTAACGCACCCTACTAAACTTTTGATTACTTCAAACCCCCATCTATCCCCGCTAAAATCTGCTCGGCTTGCCCGCATAAAGCAGCGTGACAGCAACCGTTACTCGCCAACAATCCCCCCCACTGACTCACATCTCCCCGGTTATATTGCAAAGTAGAACCGTCAAAACGAGTAAATTGACCGCCCGCTTCAGTCAAAATTAATTCCGGTGCCGCTAAATCCCAATCTTTCGGTGCAGACTTTCCCGAAAGCGCAATATAAACATCAGCCTTTTGTTCGACAATTGTCGCAATTTTACAGCCAATACTGCCGACAGCTAGTTGATTTTGACAAGGCAGTTTTTGTAACAATTGATTAAAGCGATCGCCCCGGTGACTGCGGCTAGTTACTATAGATAAATCTGCCACTATATTTCGCGCCGAAACTTGCAACTTTACCGCAAAACCGTCCCGACTTTCCATAAAAGCACCAGCATTTTGCACCGCGTAATAAATCTTTTGCTGTTGGGGCCAAGCCACAACTGCCAATACTGGTCTCCCCTCGAATGCTAAAGCAATGTGAACGGCAAATTCACCTGTCCTGTCAATAAAATCTCGCGTTCCATCCAAAGGGTCAATAATCCAAACCCAACTTTGAGGTAAGGGAACTTTACCATAAGTTTCTAAATAAGATTTGTAAGTTTCTTCGCTGAGATAGCCAAATTCTGCATTCCCTAAAGCCGACTGCAATTCGTCGAGAATGTAAGAATTGACAGCGACATCGGCGGCGGTGACGGGGCCATCTTTTTTTTCTTGGATGTCGAGGTTAGGAGTGTTGGAATCCTGGCGATAATAGGATTGTAGGATATCTGATGCACTCCAGGCGATCGATCGGGCAATTTCGCTGATTTCTTCGAGAGTTTTCATGAATTTCTTTTTTGTGAACCGCAGATGAACGCCGATTAACGCAGATTTCTGTAGGGGCGGTGTCCCTGTGCCCGCCCCTGGGAACAATACATTAGCAATTACCAATTAATATGAGGATATTTCCATTCATAATAATTGGGAAACACAAAATTAGTAAACGAAACCGAAATACTAACCTCCAATGATTTTACATGGTGCCACCAACCGACAGGAATAAAGATAGCTTCTCCCGGTTCCAAAATCACTTCAATAATTTTTGCATCTCTGTAAAGCGGGTATTTGTCATAATCGGGATTTTCGCCGTCCACCTTACTGAAAACTCCGACATGATTGTAAAGCAGAGGTGTTTGTTGCGGAGAAATCAATTTAATTAGTTTGCGACCAGACACTTGAGCTAAAATTAAATTAACTGGGTCATGGTGCAGCGGTGTAATCGTGCCTTTCGGGCCGAACCAAAAGAAAACTCTGCCTTTTGTGTCCGTTGGATTTAGGTATTCTGGGAAAATTTCAATGTCATCGAATAGGGGTTTAAATTCCTCTCTTTCCAGAGTTTGGTTGTTAGCAACCATGTAGTAGTCGTTGCTAGGCCCGCCCTTGACCACCATCTCTACATATTTGCGGAACAAAACAATTTTTTTGTGATTTTCTATCTTAATTTCGTAATTCGGGTCGGAATTGCGGTTAGCTTGAATTTGTACCTCTGCATCGCCATATTTTTGCTGCAAATACTCCGGCGTCCACAACTGCAACGCTTTCCAGTTGTGCATAATATTGGTAATAATTACGGGAGTATTTTTGGCGTAGTAATTTTCGAGAAAATACTCTCTAGAAAGGCTGCTTTTGCGTTCGATTGTGCCAAACTTGGAAGACAATGCAGCTAATTGATTGCTAATCCTGAGATGCGATTCTAATTTCTGCAATAACTGCACGTACTGACTACCTGCTTGAAAGTAGGGATGAGATGATATTTCCCTAACTTCTGCGGTGGCTGTTTCCGCATCTATGCCGGTATTTATTAGTGCTTGAATGATTTCTGCATCGGGTTGATTTAATAATTTGTTAGCCGCCACCCACTGTTTCATATTGTCGGGAAGTTCTTGTTTGCTTGGGGTGAGTAGATTGGGCAAGTTTTGTGTCAGCCATTCTAGGTTAACTTGCTGTTGTTCTGTTAGGGTAATCCGCAAAGGGGGAAGGGTGATAGTTAGGGGTTGGGCGTCAGGCATGATTCGGGTATGTTGTTTTGGAAGTGTTTTGTGTGACTTTAACTTGTCTTACTAATATAGCAATTTTGTTAACGAACCGCGAAGGCGCTAAGGGCGCGAAGAAAGAGAAGAGGGAAGTTCACAAATTTTGTCGAGGTTGCTGTCAGGATTTTAACTCAACAAGTGTTGTTAGTTCAAGTTTTCTAGCTTTGAGGGGTTTTAACCGGATAGTTTGGTTAATTTTAAATTTAAATTAACCCTTATTCATCCAGGCGCGGGTTCCGAAGTTTTTGCAGGAATGGGAAGCGATTTTAGCCGCTGCGGTGAGAGTATCGGTAAAGTTATTTTGCAAAATGTAGTGACAGAAAGCCCCGTGAAAAATGTCGCCAGCGCCTAAAGTGTCTGTGGCTTGAATTTGAGGTAATTCTATAGTGCCGTAAATGCCATTGCTGAGGTATAAAATTGATTTTTCGCCGCGAGTGATGGCAATATGGGAAATTCCGGCTGCTGAGAGGTAAGCAAAGACTTGTTCTGAATTGTCGCAGTCTGGCGGATGAAAGTTATCCGAACATACCGCCCATTCAATAAAAGGTAAGATTTCTTCTAATCCGGGTTTCCAACTGCCACCGTCGAGGACAATGGGAATGTTTTTTGACTTGGCAAGTTGAGCAATTTCTTTGCTGGCTGCGATTTGATGTCCGTCCACCAGTACAATATTAACGGATGTTAAAATATCCTGGTTAATTGTTTGACTGTCAACTTGCGATTTCGTAGCATTGATGGAAATTACCGATCGATCGCCCGTTGCTTCAGTTACAATAATCGAGGAAACTGGCGGCGAGTGCGATCGCCCGGGTTCCAAATCAATTATCCTGACATTATACTCCGCTAAGTCTGCACGAATTAATTGGGCGATCGCGTGAGTGCCCAAAACGCCAGCCCATACCGCCGCATTCCCCAAATAGCTAAAAGTCACCGCCGCATTCGCCGCCGGCCCGCCCGCAGCAATGGTAGAATCAGAAGCAACAACTTTCTGATTTTCACGCGGAGGCTTATCGGCCAAATAAACTAAATCTAAAGTTGCCAATCCCAAAAACAATCCGGTTTTCATATCTTCTTAAATATGTGGCATGGGCGTGTGGCATGGGCGTCCCGCCCGTGTCCCATCTGCGGTTAAAAACTTCAAAATATCAAAATGCAGCCAAATCCCAATACAGGAACACTTTACATCGTAGGAACCCCGATCGGCAACCTCGAAGACATGACATTTCGCGGCATCCGAATCTTGCAAACAGTAGACTTCATCGCCGCCGAAGATACCCGCCATACCGGCAAACTTTTGCACCACTTTCAAATCCAAACGTCCCAAATCAGCTATCACGAACACAACCAACACCAGCGACTTCCCGAACTCATCGACAAACTGCATTTAGGCAAAGATATCGCCCTCGTCACCGATGCCGGAATGCCGGGAATTTCTGACCCCGGATACGAGTTGGTCAAAGCTTGCGCCGATGCTAATATTAACATTATTCCGATTCCCGGCCCGACCGCCTGCATTGTTGGCATAACTGCATCAGGATTACCCACAGAAAGATTTGTATTTGAAGGTTTCTTACCCGTGAAAGGTCAAGAACGACAACAAAGTTTAGAAGCTTTGCAAATAGAATCCCGCACTATAATATTATACGAATCTCCGCACCGATTGCGGCAAACTTTACAAGATTTAGCAAATACTTTGGGAAGCGACAGACAGATTGTGCTGGCGAGAGAGTTAACTAAAATGCACGAAGAGTTTTGGCGTGGTAGTATGGAAAGTGCGATCGAGCTTTACACCAATCGCGAACCCCATGGAGAATTTACCCTCGTAATTGCCGGCATCCAAACAGCAGCCCCAATATTTTCCGAAGACGCCATCAAAGCAGAATTGCAAACATTAATTGCCGAAGGCATAAGTCGTTCCCAAGCCAGTCGCCAGCTAGCGCAACAAACATCCCTCCCCCGCCGCCAAATCTACCAACTAGCCCTCACAATTGGCGACAATGAATCACTAGAACCACCCTTAGATGACTTGTGAATATCTCTCTTCTCTTCTCCTCTGCGCCCTCTGCGGCCTCTGCGGTTAAATAAAAAAAGCTAGATACTCACACTCAGAATTATATGGTACGCGGAAACTACGATCGACAAAAACCATATTTACGCAACCCCCACATCAACAAACCAATCGCCGAAATTTATGCAGACTTAGACGCCTTTAGCTGGGAGATATTTGAAGACCAACCTCACCGCTTTGATACCGTCAGTTTCTACGTCTTACTTCCCCCGCTGTTTTACGAAGGGCGTTTCATCAAAGGAATTTACTTCAGCGAAGCAGTCGAACTCATCAACAAACTATTTCCCCAACTTTCCTCAGTATTTTTATCCTTCGCCTATTCCCCCGGAATCTCCTACTCCTGGGCCCCCATAGCTGACGCCTACTCCAGTTTATACAAAAACCCGCAGCGGGATAAATGGTTTCGCGAAACTTATCCCGATCGCGCCCACAAACCAATTATACCCCTACAAGACACCGACTTCATCAACGAATACTTAATTTCCCCGCGCAACGTCCCCGCCAAAGACATCGACTTGCTAGCTGTGGCCCGAATTTCCGAAGAAAAAAATTTGCCAATCATAGCCAAAGCCTTAAAAGTTTACCGCCAAAAATATCCGCAAAAACCGATAAAATTAACAGTAGTCACCGGCCACGAATTTGATGCTAGCAACCTGAAAACTCTCGACCAGTACGCATTAAAAGAATGGCAAGAAGTCGAGACAATTTTAACCAATCCCTCCGACTACATTAACTTAGTGCCGAGAGTTGACTACTACAGCGAAATCCCCACATATTATTCGCGAGCACAAGCATTCGTCCTGGGTTCCCTCCTAGAAGGAAAAAACCGGGGAATTACCGAAGCCATGAGTTGCAACCTACCAGTAATTTGTTTTGAAGAATTCAACCAATACGCCAGAGGAAACTCGCCCGTTTTCCCCGAAGGTGCGGGTCTTTACTCCAAATTTGACCCGGAATCTCTCGCAGATACTATTTATACAGTATTGGAAAATCAAACAGAATTCAAACCGCGATATCAGTATTTAAAGCATTGCGGGCGCAAGAACTTTTTCAATACTTGTATAGACAGTTTTCCTTACTATCAGCACAACATTCCCGACTACAAGCCCGGAGATGCGATTAACAATTTGTGGCTAGATTTAGCAGTTCAACAAAATTATCAAGTTAGCTTAAACAGCTTTTTGTACGGAGGTTCTCCCTTGTCTCATATTCGCGGGACAAATGCTATTCAGCACAATCTAGGTCAGTTAACAAAATTTTTATGATAATTGGAAATTAATTAACAGGATTTATGCAAAATCTGCGTTAAAAGACCCTTTTACCATTACCAATTACCCATTACCAACGTGTATCTCACTTGTTTAGTCGCGGATTAAAAGCCCAGTCTGCTTCAGGTTTGTAAACCGAATTTAGTATCACCCAGCTTACCCTGCTTCTATTAACAATAATTAACATTTTCTATGTTTATACTGATACACTAGAAGTTGTAAACTAAATGTGTACTTATATTCAGTATAAACATGAAAGCATCAGAAACCAGTCTACGCAATTTATTAGAAGGTACTAAGCAATTTCAAATCCCCCTTTTTCAACGACCTTATTCCTGGACAGAAGAGAAATGGGAGACTCTCTGGGAAGATTTGATGAAACTTTATAATGATGAAGTAGAAGGTTCGTATTTTTTAGGAGCTATTGTCACTCAATCAATAGCTGGAACAGCAGATGGCATATCTCCTTATCTGGTAATTGATGGGCAGCAACGTCTGATTACTCTCACTATTCTATTAGCTGCTATGCGGGATCATTTAATAACAGAAAAAAAGAAAGAACCTGCTCAATAATTATACACTCTCTATTTAACCAACCAATATAAAAAAAACGAAGAGTTTTATAAAATTTTGCCTACTCAAGAAGATAGAGAAGCTTACCAAAGTATTCTCCAAGATAAAAAACAAAAAAAAGAAGGCTCAACAAAAAAAGATCAGATATATGCCTCTTATACGTTTTTTAAAAAGCAACTTAAAAAGCCTAATAAAGATGAAGATTTTACACTCGATATAGCCAAATTTAAGGCTGTTATTTTAGAGCGCTTAATTCTAGTCAATATCACTTCTGATGATAAAGACAACCCTTATCTTATTTTTGAAAGCTTAAACTATAAGGGACAAGAATTAACCCAAGCTGACTTAGTTCGCAACTATATTTTCATGCAATTGCCTCATGAGAGACGAGAAGAGATATACAAGAATACATGGTTGCCTCTTCAAGATAAGTTCAAGGCTAATATGGCCTCAAAAGAATATGCGAGTGAGCTGACTACTGCATTTTGGTTTTATTTGCGTAAAGACGGGAAATCTGTTGGCGAAAAAGAAGTTTATAAAGAAATTAAAGATCGTTTTGATCGTGCCAAAAATGACAGTGAACTTAAGTTGGAAGAAGTTGTCCAATTTGCTAATTACTACCAATGCTTAAAGTTTGATAACAATGAGCCTCAAGTGAGTCTGGAAAGTTGGTTCAAGCGATTGCGCCGTTTAGACTTCACTACTTGTCATATTTTTCTCCTCAACGTTTATTATGACTATGAGCAGAAGAAACTTTCTCTGGAAAACTTTGAAAAAATTCTACGTTACTTAGAATCTTATTTTGTGCGTCGTTGGTTTGCTAAGGTTTCCACAAGAAGTTTAGGCAATGTATTTAATAATTTGTACCGTGAAGTCACGAAAGACAATCCTGATGATTTGGCGGAGAAACTGCGACAAGTTCTGGGTGGATACGAAAAAACCCAAATCTGGCCTTCAGATGAAGAGTTTCGCAAAGGCATTCTCAATACTCCTGTCTATGCCTCGAAGGGTTCTAACGACCGAGTTAAACTTATCCTGGAAAGTTTAACTGATTCACTTAGCAAGGAGCAGCTAAATAAGCAAAATCTAAGCATAGAACACATTATGCCCCAAACATTAAACTCCCATTGGAAATCCATGCTAGGTGCAAATTCTGCTGAGGTACACAAGCAGTTTTTACATACTTTGGGAAATCTTACCTTAACAGGGTACAATACAGAAATTGGAAACAAACCCTTTGATGAAAAGAAATCCCTTTACCTAGAATCTAATGTTTCCCTGAATAAATACTTCCAGCAGATAACAATTTGGAATGCTCAGGCAATCAAAGAACGTGCTCAGAAGCTAGCCGACATAGCAATCCAAGTTTGGCCGCGATAGGGATGTCGATATTTATCAAAGATTTTAGTCTTAGGTTGACACTAATGGTCGCATTTGAGCCCCGCGATTAGAATTACAGCTAAAATCGACAATCGTTACAACTTTACCAAAGATTCTCAAGGGTAAAACTAAAAAGGATGTTAATTTCATAAGGTCGAAATATCGGCAAAAATTTTACTTGCCAAAACTCTTGCTAAATTCACAGGAACAGCATTGCCGACCATTTTGTATCCATCAGCAATATACTTATACTTAAAAATAAACTCATCCGGGAAAGTCTGAACTCTCGCGCACTCTCGCACAGAAAGCCGACGGTAAGGCTGAGGCGAATTGGGGTCAAAAATGCGCTTATCTTTGCCAACCAAAATCATTTTACTAGCTTGAGGATGGAGAGGTGCGTGTCTGCCGCTTGCCTGAATTGTAAACGAAGGTTCTGACCAACTTCTAACTCGATTCCGCGACATATAAAGGCTGGAAAACCCCAAATCCGCACATTCGTGATTTGGGACAGAATCGTGAGAATTATCTAATTTAGCCTTAACTGACAGTGGCGCGGCCTGCAAATCAAAAATTGCATCTTTCAGCGTGAAAACATCGGTTCCAGGTTCGGGAAACTCAAAACCCAAACCCAGATTTTCACGATAACCAACAACAATCACCCTTTGCCTATCTTGCGGAACACCAAAATTTTTAGCATTCAACAGCTTGTACGAAATCCGATATCCGATGTCCTCAAACTGCGATAATATATAAGCGAAAGCATCCTTGTTTCTGGGAGCTAAGATTCCGCTGACATTCTCAGCTAAAAAGAACAAAGGCTGCTTGTCGCGGACAATTCTGATATACTCCCAGAAAAGTTGACCCCGACTGTCATCAATCCCCCGTTTAGCGCCGGCCGCACTCCAACTTTGACAAGGAGGGCCGCCGATTATCCCAATACAGTTGGGAATTTCATCAGATTTGATTGTTCTGATATCTCTGCGATCTAAAATAGTTTCAGGATGATTGAAATTATACGTATCCCAAATAGACTTATCATATTCATTCGCCCAAACCGGATTAAAGCCAGCTAAGCGAAAACCCAAATCTAACCCGCCACAACCCGAAAACAGAGAAATAATATTCATACCAATCGACATCTACCTCCTCTCTTCCTTCGCGCCCTTCGCGCCTTCGCGGTTCGTAAAAAAATCCAATAATCCTCAATGAATGCAGAATCCATCCTTCAATCTTACCAACATTTCGGCGTCCATCTCGGCTTAGAAAGAATTCACCAACTTCTCCAAAAACTAGACAACCCCCACCAACAAGTACCCATTATCCACATTGCCGGCACCAATGGCAAAGGTTCCGTTTGCGCTTATCTCTCTTCCGTACTAACAGAAGCAGGCTATCGAGTCGGGCGCTACACATCCCCGCACCTAATCGATTGGACAGAAAGAATTTGCATCAACCAAAAACCGATTTCCCCAACAGAATTGCAACAGTGTCTAGAACGAGTTGTCGCCGCCACCGAAAACAACACCGAAACTCCCACTCAATTTGAAATAATCACCGCCGCAGCTTGGCTGTATTTTGCTGAACAAGAAATAGATATTGCAGTCATAGAAACTGGATTGGGCGGTAGATTAGACGCGACTAACGTTTGCGAAAAACCTCTCGCTAGCGTCATTACTTCTATCAGTCTTGAACACTGGCAAATACTCGGCCCCACCGTGGCAGATATTGCTGGGGAAAAAGCGGGAATTCTTAAAGCAAAATGTCCGGCAGTTATCGGAGAATTGCCAGAATCAGCTAGAATAGTAGTAGAAAAACGCATTCAAGAATTAGACTGTCCGGCAACTTGGGTAAAACCAGCAATAGATTTAGGACAAGGATTCGCAGAATATCAGTTAAATCAAAATGCGGTTAAAATAAAATATCAATTGCCGCTGCTGGGAAAAATTCAACTAATGAATTCAGCAATTGCGATCGCAACTTTGCAAACTCTCCAAAACCAAGGATGGCAAATTTCCCCAACCGCCATCGAAAACGGTATCGCCAAAACCCAATGGCCCGGAAGACTCCAGCAGACAACTTGGAAAAACCGCAATATATTAATTGACGGCGCCCACAACCCCGCCGCCGCTATCGCCCTGCGTGAATATGTCGATCGCCTGAACAATCACCCGTCACCGATTAACTGGGTAATCGGCATTCTTGCGACTAAAGACTGCGACGATATTTTGAAAGCATTACTCAAAAATGGCGATCGACTTTACCTAGTTCCCGTACCCGATCAAAACTCATCATCCCCCGCAGAATTAGCCGCCATCGCTCAAATTATCTGCCCCGAATTAACTCTCTGTCAAGCTTTCCCCGACTTAACAACGGCCTTAGATGCTGCTGTTACAGGTGACAACCTAACAATCCTTTGCGGTTCGCTTTATCTCGTCGGCTATTTTCTGCAACAACAACAATCCCAAGCTTAAACGCATCAGAATTGTGTTTCTTCCTCAGTAAAGATAGGAGGCCACAATTCCGAAACGGGCAATTCCCAACCGGGAAAAAGTTCTGCTACTGTTAAGATATCGCCATTTCCTAAAACAGTCGGTTCACCTGTAGAGCGATAAATAGTCACTGTTTCTTCATCAGGATCGATCATAATTCCGACGATGGCACCCAGTTCTATAAACTTCAAAACCTTGGTTTCTATAAGCTTAATGCGATCGCTCTGAGATTTAATCTCAACCACCAAATCGGGGACAAGTTCTCCAAAATAACGCGGACTTTGGCGCAAGCGGGCGGCTCGCACAAAAGAAACATCCGGTGCTTTGACATTCGTATCCGGCATGATGAAACCGCCTGCGGAGTCAAAGACTCTCCCCAAGCGACGGGGATTTATCCAAGCGAAAAGAAAGGCGATGAGACGGCTACTGATTTCACTGGATACGATGTCTGATGGCCCCACAATTGAAAGTCTCCCGTCTTCTAGTTCAATTTTGTAATCTAAACCCGCTTCGGAAAAGAGGGTTTGAACTTGGTTTAAATCTTTGAGTGTCATCGCTGGCATAAGAATTTTCTCCTATTCCGATCTGAGCTTTGATTTTAACACGAGTCAAATTTATGAATATTTTATTAATTCAGGCTATATTTCTACAAATCATCCATCAAGCTGAATTGAGAAAGGCGATCGCACGGGATAAAGAAACTCGGTTTCTGAGATGAGCGAGCTTTCTTATCAACAAACATTTACCTCTAAAATAGTCGAGATTTACTTATCCAGAGTTCTCCTCCGACTCCGCCTTGTGAAGACGCGGTAATTTCATCATTCGATAAGAAGTTAAAAGCTGATATCTGCTTATATATGGCGGCACAGATTCCCATTATTTAAGAATACGTCAAGTAGCAAAAAAAAGCAAGGGGCGAGATCAAAAAAAATCCCGCCCCAGCTTCAATAAAAAACTACCTTTGATCCCAAGCCTTAGCCGCATCAGAAACAGCTTGGTCTACCGACTTCTCATCCAACATTGCCGCCTGCAAATTGTCATAAATCGCCTTTTGCAGCTTCTTAACATCCTTGAGAGGCGGAATCAATAGCTCGGCGGAACTCAACCCAGAAGCACTAACAACCCGAGCTCGATCGGCTGCAGGAGCATCAGTCGCAACGTTCTTAAAATAATCGTCCTGCAAAGCCTCAACCGTAGAAGGCAAAACATTAGCAGCCTTAGCAAAAGCCAACTGATTTTGAGAATTAGTGACGTATAGAGCAAACTTGACAGCATCATCAGGGCGCTTGCTGTCGCGGGGCACAACCAAATTCATCACCGCCACAGTCTTCTTGCCTGTTTCCCCCGTAATTTGAGGCGCAGCAGCCGAAACAGCACCAATACTCGGCGCATTCTCAGCAATCGCCTTCAAAAACTGAGGCCCCGAAGCTAAAAAAGTTGTTTCTCCAGCTTGATAAAGCTCGATCGCCCTGCGATGTCCCTGCACCAAAACATCCTGCGGCAAAAGTCCGCCCTTGTACAAATCCACCCAATACTGAAAAACAGCTTTGCCCTTAGCAGTATTAAAAGCCGCCTTGCCTTTAGCGTCAACCAAAGGCACACCCATCTGCACGAAAGATTGCAAAACTTCCGCCGAATCTTCCGGCACAAAAGTCACAAAAAAAGCAAACTTACCAGTCTTTTCCTTCACCTGCTTGGCAACAGTTGCCAACTCGGCATAAGTAGCAGGAGGCTTAGCAATTCCAGCCTTCTTCAACAACTCCGTATTGTAAATTGTCACCCCAGTTGTGAGATACCAAGGAATGCCAAAACTCTTGCCGTCGAGCATACTAGCTTTCCAGATATTTGGGAGATAGGTCGATCGAACTTGCTGCGGAATCCGAGAATCCAAATCCAGCCAAGCATTGCGTCCCGCCAACAGCGAAGCAAAATCGGGATTTAGGTTCACCACATCCGGCGCAGTTTTCGCCGAAACCGCCCCCAAAATCTTGCTTTCCATCGCCGACCAAGGAACGTCCACCCAACGCACCTTCACGCCCGGATTTTCCGCTTCAAAACCGGCGATCGTCTTGTTGAAATACTCAGTAAACTGAGGTTGAAGCTGCATAGTCCAGAACTCGATTGCCTGCGTATTATTTGCCTGGGAATTAACAGCCGGCTTGCTGCAACTCACCACCGCAGCCAGCAGCAGCCCCACCAGTCCAAAAACAGCAAACAGTTGCCAAGATTTACGTTTCATAGAATAAAATTTGAGAGTTATGGGAACCGTCAGACAAAAAAGCGATCGCCCGAATCAAGCGCGATCGAGTCAGTAAGAGAGTTTTGTACCTGGGCCCAGGAGCGAGAGAGTCGGTTTTTGTGCAGAATCGGCAGGTTTTCGGTCGATCGAGCTGGAATTTATTGACATTCGCAGCAGAATAGCTATTGTCAAGTAAATTGGATAGCATAAAATCGGAACTAGCTATCGCGCAACACAGACGGATCTGCGCAGCTACGGCGGGATACCCAGATTACAGCACTCTTTCGGCAGTTGGAAACCAACCCTCCAACACCGGGCGCGCTGAATCAGGCTGGCCAACTACAAAATAAAAAAACAGCAATTACCAGCGACCCAATCACATGGTTAACTTTTTCAAAGGTCTACTTTCCCAACGCCAGCCAGGAATCGGGATCGAAATAGCCCCAGACCGCATCAACATCATTCAGCTCGAAAAGAAAGCTCAGACATTAAAATTAGCCACCCTAGCCTCAATAGAAGTTCCAGAAGACATAGTACAAGAAGGACAAATAGTCGATCCGCCTGGAATGGCAGAACTCATACGCGCCGTCCTCGCCGAAAACAAAATCAAAGCCAAGCGAGTAGCCACAGCCATTCCCGGCCGCGAAGCTGTCATCCGCTTAATCCCTGTTCCCGCAGAACTCAACGAAGAAGAACTGCGGGATTACATGAACGCAGAAGCAGGACTGTACTTGCCGTTTCCCAGAGAAGACGCCGACGTAGACTATCAAAAAATAGGCCTTTTTGTAGATGACGACGGCGTAGAAAAAGTGCAAGTCGTGTTAGTAGCAACCCGCAGAGAAGTTACCGACACATACATCGAAACCTTCAAAGAAGCCGGACTGATTATAGACGTACTAGAAGTAACCAGCTTTGCCCTGATCCGTACCCTCAAAGACCAACTGCAACAATTTTCCTCCCAAGAAGCCGCCGTCCTGACCGCCATAGAATTTGACAGTACCGAGTTAGCTATAGTAGTGGACGGTATACCTCAGTTCAACCGTACCATCCCGATCGGCACCTACCAAATCCAGACCGCCCTCAACCAAGCCATGAACCTGCCGCCAACCAGAGACACCAGCGAACTGCAAGGCATGACCCTGCCAGTCACAGATACAATGGGGGCATCGGGAGACGCCAATCCGGGCACAAATGCGATGATAAAAGTATTGGGAGAACTAGCAGACGAACTGCGCCGTTCAGTAGACTTTTACCTCAACCAGAGCGAAGAACTCGAAGTAGCGCAACTGTTGCTAGCGGGTCCAGGGGCTGCGATCGGCAAACTCGACGAATTTTTTATGCAAAGATTAAGCTTGCCCGCATCTCAAGTCGATCCCATCGAAACCCTAGGACTCGAAATCAGCCAAGAAATTACCCCAGAACAGCGAGCAGGTTTAGGAGTCGCCCTAGGTTTAGGACTGAGGGAGGTTATGTGAACTAACAGTTTTAGATGAGAGAAAAACCGATTTGAGAATTTTAGGTAAAAACCCCTTCCAAAAGAAGAAGGCAGAAAGCAGAAGGTAGAATATTGGAGGTAGAAGGTAGAAGGTAAAAGGTAGAATATATCTGAGGTAGAAGCAGCCCCTTCCTTCAGTAGAAGGCAGAAAGTTGTTTCTTTCTTCCCTAAATAAATCCTTCACTTGTACCAGCAATCTTGGGTTCTGTCTAAAATCTAAAATTTCAAATTTAAATCTATAGCAACAGCCAAGACTGTTAGGACCTTCTTAATTGCTGAAACATAAGCGCTAGATCACTTTTTCCTTCTACCTTCTACCTTCTACCTCGTGCCTTCTACCTTGTGCCTTCTACCTTCTTCCTTCTGCTATAAAATCGAGTGAAGCCATGTACAGCCTAGATATTAATTTTCTCAACGACCGTCCGGACTACAAACCCGTTGCAGCAGCCAAAAGCTCAACTAAAAAAAGTTCCGGTGGAGCCAAAGACCAACTGCCCATATATGGGGCGGTACTGTTTGCCTTTGGGATCAACGCCGCAGTCATGGGCGCCTGGTGGTGGGCGACTAACGAAAATACCAACTTGGCCGCACAACAAGCCACCATCGACCAAGAACTGGCAACGTTAAACACTCAAGCCAACGTCATCAAAGCCATCAATGCCGAAACCGACCAAGTTACCGCCGAATACAAAGCATTAGCCGGAGTATTCGACCAAATTAAACCTTGGTCGGCGATGCTGCAAGACCTAAGTGCCCGTACTCCGGCGGGAGTGCAAATTGGCAAAATCGAGCAAATAGACCCGAGTCCCTCCCCCGTTGCAGCAGCACCCCCACCCCCCGCAGCCACCCCCGCAGCTAGCCCGTCCCCAGGGGCGAGTCCGTCCCCAGCCAGCCCCCCCCCGGCAGCAGCTCCCCCCCCCGTCGTCCCGCAGCAGGCAGCAAAAGTACAAATTTCAGGGATAGCCAGTACCTTTGCCCAAGTTAACGACTTTATGCTGCTAGTCCAGCGCTCTCCTTTCTTCCTCAACACCGATACCAAACTGGTAGCGGCCACATTAAAGAACAACCCCGCACAATTACAAGTACGCAACCAAAACGCAGCACCACCAGAACTTCCTAAACTGCGACCGGTGGTGGAATATAAAATTGAAACGACGCTCAGCCCGACGGGGGCCTCCGAGTTGCTCCCCGAGCTCCGCAGCAAGCAAGCAGACGGGCTAGCAATACGGATAGAAACACTTCAAGAAAAAGGAGTGCTAGAACCACAAAAACCAGAGGTGAAAAAACAATGACAGCAAATCAGTTTATTCCCAGCGGCGCACAAGCCGAAGAGACAGGGGCTCAGGAAATATTCGGCATTAAGCTGACACCCCAAGTCCAAGCAATCGGCATCGCCGTTCTCGGCCTCCTCATTGCCGGTGGCCTCGGCTACCAGTTCGTACTTCCCGAATTCCAAAAAAGCGGCGAATTCAAGCAAAAACTTAGCGAAAGCCAGCAAACGCAACTGCAATTGCAAACTCAAATTCAAAAAAAGGCAGAAGCAGAAGCAAAGCAAGAAGAAGCAAAACAGCGTCGGGCAAACGTGACGGCAATGTTTGCCAGCGACGCCAGCGCCAACACGCTTTTGCTTGACATGACGCAACTGGTTAATAGAATCAACGCCGGCGTGCAAGGAGATGACCTCAAGGCTAAAATTACCAAATTTGAGCCGGATATGCCCCCAGCGGCAGCAACCGCCGCGCCCGGAGCTCCAGACCCTGATATTCTGGCGGATACCTCCTTCGGGCCGTCCCTGGCTGGCAAGCTCAGACGCAAAAAATTTAAGGTAGAGTTTGAAGGCACTTTCGCTCAAACCCGCAATTTTATGCGTAACTTAGAGTTGATGCAGTCGCTGTTGGTAGTTAGGAATTTGAAATCTGAATTGCTAGCATCAAATCAGCCAATAGAAGTTGATTTTTTGAAAGGGAAAATAGTTCCTGTGGAGCAGCCACCAACTAAAATTAAAACGGCTTTTGACTTGCACGCGCTGCTACCGTTAAAGCAAGAAGAAAAACCGCCAACTCCGGCTCCAAGTCCTGGTGCTAAGTAGCTGTAGTTGGGCGGAGATTAGCTATTGTTCCAAACTCGCTCTTTCACAAGAAGGGAGAAGGCAGAAGGTTGAAATTGGATGATTGAAGGTAGAAGTCAAAAAAATATGAATGCCACAAAATTATTTTTATATGGCAATCAACAATTTGCTCTAAAACCTAATTTCTTCTAATACCAGTTTCAAAAAGTAATGGAACTGTATAGCAATCCTTGCAGGAGTCGTAAATTTTTTACCCCACCCCAACCCTCCGCTTACAAAGGGGAGGGAGTAAGAAATTCACAAATGATGCGAGGATTGCTGTAGGATAGCTTCTAACCCCTATGTCATCTGTTATTCCCAATCGAAAATAGAAAATCGAAAAGGGCATAACTTCTTCCTTAAAAAAGGCTCGAAGCGAGAATATTTTAGTCAGTTTAGCAGCTAGCGACAAAAGACTGCGAACAACAAATAACAAAGTGTAGTGGAGGAGAGAACGTGAAACAGCATCTACGGTTAAGTGGAGGACTCTTATGCAGCGCTGCAGGAGTTCTGATCGCCCAAGCCCCCGTCTGGGCAGCGCCCACTCAAGTCACAGGAGTGCAAGTAAGTCAAGGCAATAATGGCGTAAATATTGTGCTGGCGACCGAAAAGGGCGATCGCCCGCAAGTTTTCGCCATCAATAACGGCAATACTTACCAAGCCACAATTGTTAACACCCAGCTTCGCTTGCCACAAGGCAACAGCTTCCGTCAAGATAACCCCGCTCCGGGAATTTCTTCAGTAGAAATCAGCCAGGTAGAGGCTAACAGCATCCGCGTTGTGGTAGCCGGCACCAACGGAGTTCCCAACGGACAAATTGTGCCGGGACAAGGCCAAAGCATCGTCCTCAGCGTTGCCGGACAGGGTGGTACAGCACAGTCTGCCCAAACAGCACCTCCGCCGCCTCCAGGGCTGCCACTGAGCCAAACAGCTCCCCCGCCGGCTCCCCAAGTCCGCACCTCGCAAAACCCAGGCGTGCTGCTGCCAAATCCCGAAGTTACTGTTACCAGGAACGATCGCCCGCCCCTCCCCAGCGAAATTCAATCCCAGAGCAATCAGGCAGCGCCTTTCCAGCCGCGGGCCGTGGCGCCGCCCTTGGGAGATATCGCGGTGTCTAACATCGCCCCCGGCGCTGGAAATATTGAACTGAGTTCGGGAGAACGCATCCCCCGCTTGGTGCTGCGGGATGCCCCAGTCCGGGACGTTTTGGCTCTGCTAGCCCGCGCTGCGGGTTTGAACATCGCTTTTACAGGCGGTGGGGCCCCTGGTCAACCGGGTCAGCCCGCAGTGCCTGGTCAGCCGGGAGCCTCTGGTTCAGATGAAGGACCGAAGATTTCTTTGGACATCGAAAATGAGTCGGTGCAAGATGTCTTTAATTACGTGCTGCGGCTCAGCGGACTGCAAGCTAACCGCCAGGGGCGGACGATTTTTGTAGGGACTAACTTGCCGATCGACTCGCGCAATATTATCATTCGGACTTTGCGGCTCAATCAAGTTCGGTCTACGGATGCGGCTAACTTTTTGAGCGCTCAAGGTGCGGAAAGTCAACTGCCGATTACTCGGGTGACTATTCAAAGTGTGGGCCAGGGAAATGCGGCGCGGGATGTGGAAATTAGGGAACCGGACATTAAGGCGATCGGCGCTACCCAAGGCACCGGGCCGCTCTTGCTGAGGGGACTGTCGGTGCTGGCGGATGCGAGGCTCAATTCCATCACTTTGGTGGGAGACCCGCGCAAAGTGGACATGGCTGTGGCTTTCTTGACACAGCTAGATTTGCGTCGCCGTCAAGTAGCTGTCAACGTCAAGGTGATCGATATCAACTTGTTGGGAAACAACCAAAGTAGCAGCAGTTTCTCTTTCGGAATTAATAACAATTTCTTCGTCAATGACAATGGGGCTGCAAGTCTCAATTTTGGTGGCATCAATCCGCCCAGTGGCCAGGATGTAAGTAGTGGCATAGCTAATCGGCCGATTATTGAGAACCGAGACATTCCCGAAGTATACAGGGACTCGCCTTTCTACGATGCGAACGGCCGGCGTATCGTGCCGTTTACAGGTCAAGGTCTCGAAGGCCCCGCCAAAGGTGTGTTCCTCCAGCCGACAGCCCCAGTTACTAATGACCCCACGCGACTTGGAATTACGGATTACGAACCAGGCTCGACGACTGGCTCAGGAAGTGCAACTTTCGGCCTGTTCCCGCTGTTCCAGTATCCGAGGAGGTTCCTGTCGGCGTTGCAGGCCACTATTCTGAGCCAGAATGCCAAAATCCTGACCGATCCGACTCTGGTGGTTCAAGAAGGAGAAACGGCGAATGTGAATATTACTGATGAGGTGATCACTAACATCACGTCCCAAACCCAGAGTACCGGAAATACAAGTACCCAAACGGTGACGGCCGTCAAGGACAGGGCGGGTTTGCAGTTGGGGGTGGCGATCGACCGGGTTGACGATAATGGCTTTGTCTCTCTGCGGGTGAACCCGATTATCAGGACACCCGGCGGCGTTCAAAACCTGGCCACAGGCCCGAACACCAATCAGATCAGGCTGCTGGGCGAGCGATCGTTGCAATCGGGGTTAATTCGCCTGCGGGACGGTCAGACTTTGATTGTTTCGGGGATTATCCGCGACGAAGAACGGATTACAGCGAACAAGATTCCGATTTTGGGAGATTTGCCGATTATCGGTTCGCTGTTCAGGCGCACCGATAAGACCAACCAGCGGGCGGAGTTGATTGTATTGCTGACTCCGCAGATTTTGGATGATAGCGATCGATCGAACTTTGGCTACCAAAACAGCATCAGTCCCGACGCGCGCCAACTGTTGCAGCGCAGTCAGCCAGTCCAGCCGAGACAGTAGGAAGTAAGGAAAAATTCCTTGCTGTCAACTTTCCACGCTCTTTACCCTGAGTCCGACAGTCCGAAAGGGGTTGAAACCCCTGCCTCACAGCTAAAGTCCTCTAAAAGAAGACTAAAAATTAGTATTTGAGTCGGTTTTAACCGACTTCAGCTATGAGACAGGGACTTCAGTCCCTGGCGGGTTTCGGGAGAATGAAACAGCCCTCCCCCACGGGAGAAAGAAAGAGGGGAAAGAAAGAAGGTAGAAGGAAAAAACTTTTCCTTTAGCCCTTGACAAATGACATTTTATTCCTTCTATTTCTCCTTTTTTTCTGCTCAGAAATCCACCGAGGCGAGAAATCTTGTCTCCAAGGTGGTATTTTTTTACCTAAATTTTGGGATTAATTAAAAAAATTGTCCAAATCCATATAAATTAAAGGTTCCACCGATCCATAACGGTCGGCAAGACTTTAGAATAATGCAGTGAAAATTAGATGCTGTGGGGTTTTCAGCAATTAGAAACAAAAATTCCTTTTCTGACCAATTACCCTAGGGTAATTGGTATTCAGCAGGAGTTGTGATTCGGGGAAGCGGACGGGAGCAATCGGGAACCACCCAAACCTCCCAAGCCACACCTCAATCCAGTTGATAACTCACGGCTAATAGTTGAACTAACTCTGTTTAACGTAATTTTGCAAATCCAGAAGGAGTTCGCAATGAACAAAGGTGAATTGGTTGATGCAGTCGCGGAAAAGGCTAGCGTGACGAAAAAACAGGCAGATGCTGTTTTGAGTGCCGCCCTTGAAGCAATCATGGAAGCTGTCTCCGATGGCGACAAAGTGACGCTGGTCGGTTTTGGCTCGTTTGAGTCGCGGGAACGCAAAGCCCGCGAGGGTCGCAATCCCAAAACTGGCGACAAGATGGAAATCCCGGCAACCAGAGTTCCTGCATTTTCCGCAGGGAAGTTGTTTAAGGACAGAGTTGCACCCCCGAAAAACGCGGAATAGCTGGCGAACTGAGTCTTGATTAGACCTGTACACGGTGGGAATTTAGCTTGGGCAGCCGCACTGGCAGGCTGCCCTGCCTCTGCTATTCTCGATTTTTCTGCGAGTATCAGTCCTTTGGGCCCTCCTGAGTCGGCCCTGGCTGCGATTCAAGCACACTTGAGCAGTCTGACGGCTTACCCCGATCCGGATTATGGGGAGCTCAGGACTGCTTTGGGTGAGGCTTTGAATGTTGACCGGGATTGGATTTTGCCGGGGAATGGTTCGGCGGAATTGTTGACTTGGGCGGCTTGGGATTTGTCGAAGCTGGAGGCGACTTATTTGGTGACTCCGGCTTTTGGCGATTACTCGCGGGCTCTTTCGGCTTTCGGCGCGCAGGTGCTGGAATGCCCTTTGGAACTCGAATCGTTGGACGCGGAGGCTGGAAGCCGGTTAGTAACGGATGATTTGTCGGTTTCTAACCGTTCCCTTGTCTCTCCTTCTCTCTGTCTCCCAGTTCCTCTTGCTATCGATGCCCATCGACGAGGTTTGCTGCTGAACAATCCGCACAATCCTACGGGTTTGCTGTTTGGTAGAGAGGCGATTTTGCCTTATGTGAAGCAGTTAGGTATGGTGGTGGTGGATGAGGCCTTTATGGACTTTCTACCGCCTTCTGAGCAGGAAACTTTGATCGATGCTGTTGAGGAGTTTCCGAATTTGGTGATTTTACGATCGCTCACTAAATTCTATTCTCTGCCGGGACTGCGCTTGGGCTGTGCGATCGCCCATCCCGATATTCTGCGCCGGTGGCAGTTGCAGCGCGATCCTTGGCCTGTGAATGCTTTGGCTGCTGCTGCTGCTGCTGCTGTGGTGCGAGATACTGTGTTTGAGCGGCAAACTTGGGATTGGCTGCCTGTTGCTCGCCGAGAGCTATTTGAGGGTTTGGCTAATTTACCGGGTTTGCAGCCTTTTGCAGGGGCGGCTAATTTCTTATTGGTTGAGTCGTCTATGTCGGTTTCTTCTATTCAAAAAAGTCTGTTGGAACGACACCGGATTTTGATTCGGGATTGTTTAAGTTTTCCTGAGTTGGGCGATCGATTTTTTCGGGTGGCTGTGCGCTCAAGGGCGGACAATCTGCAGCTAATTGCTGGACTTTCCGAAGTTATTCGTCAGTTGAGGGTTGTCAGTTGACTGTTGACTGTTAACAACCAATAAAAGTTGACAAACCGATTTTATTGGTCGTTTGAGCGGACATCCCCAAGAAACCCGGTTTCTCTGATAAATATTGGGTTTTGCAGCGAAGTATCTAGGAAGAAACCGGGTTTCTGACCGGGCGCGCGGATCGTCCTAAACTAATGACTAATGACTAATGACTACTGACTTTTTTATTTATGCTTGACTATGATTTAGTGATTATTGGTGGAACTCCGGCCGGACGTTATGCTGCTTTGACTGCAACTAATTTCCCGGCTCGCGTTGCTTTGGTGGAACCGCTAAGTAATTCGCAAGATTTGCCGACAAGGGGTAAAGAGTCGATCGACCTTGGTTTGAGATACAGCCAAACTTTGAGGGAGGCTGCTCGTTTTGCCCAGCAGATAACCCGCCAGCAGTTGGGGGTTCGCTGGGAAGTCGCTAACTCCTCTATGCCGATAAAATTGGGGTTTGACGGGGTTCTAAAGTGGGCCGAGGGTGTTGTTTCTAATTTGTCAGAAATTGATGATCTCGGCGTTTTGGCTGCTCGCGGGGTCGATGTTATTTTTGGCAGCGGCGAGTTTGTGGCGAAACCGGATTTGGCTTTTGTCGCGGGCGGTAGGAAATTGCGATCGCTCTGTTATTTGCTGGCTTGTCCTACTCTGCCGACGATTCCCAATATTGAAGGACTTTCATCTGCTGGCTTTTTTACTTCGGAAACTGTCGGGGAATTAGCAAAACTTCCACAGTTGCCTAAAAGTTTAGCTGTAATCGGCGCCGATCCCAGCGGTGTCGAAGTGGCTCAGACTTTTGCTCGGCTGGGGGTTGCTGTCACTTTGGTGGTGAAAAGTTCGCACATTTTGGCTAAAGAAGACCGGGAGGCTGCTGGGTTGGTTCAAGCTGCAATGGAAGCTGAAGGAGTGCGAATTCTGACTGCTACTGAGGTGACTCAAGCGAGGGTGATTGAGGGTAAAAAGTGGATTCAAGCTGGGCCAAGGGCGATCGAAGCTGAGGAGATTTTTCTAGCCGCGGGTAGAGGGCACGATTTTTCATCGTTAAATCTCGAAGCGGCTGGGGTTAAATTCAGCGCTCGGGGGGTGATTTTAAATGAAAAGCTGCAAACAACTAATCGCCGCATTTACGCGATCGGCGATGTTGCTGGGGGTTATCCGTTCCCTCACATCGCTAATTACGAAGCTGCGGTTGCTGTGAAAAATGCTTTGTTTTGGGCGCGGTTTCAAATAGATTATCGTGGGATTCCGTGGGCGATTTTTTCTGACCCGCAGTTGGCGAGGGTTGGCTTGACTGAAGCGCAAGCAAGGCGACGTTTTGGAGACGATCTCATTGTTTGTCGGGAATATTTCAAGAATGTTGAAAGAGCTCAAATGTCCGGGGATACAACTGGTTTTTGTAAGATTGTCGGGCGTCGCAACGGGGAGATTTTGGGAGCGAGTATTGTGGGGCCACAAGCTGCTGAGTTGATTCACGCGATCGCCCTGGCTGTGCGTCACGGGATGAAGGTTGAGGATCTCGCCCAACTTCCTTATATTTGGTCGAGTTTTTCGGCAATTAACGGTCAAACTGCTGCTGCTTGGGAGTCGCAGCGCTTGGGTCGCAATACTTTTATCCAGAATTTGTGGGAGAATTTGTTTCACTGGCGCCGGTATTGGAATAAGTAAAGAAATCAAATGCTTGTAGTAGGATTTTTTGAATTTTTTATGATTAGCGCAGAGTTAAAAAGTAACTTGCTAATAATCTCACTCAGCATTAAAATTGTGTGTCAATAAATAATCAAATCATAAGTGGGTAGTTGCTCCGACGCCGCCCGAAATATGCAATTTTAATGTACCACAACTTAACTAATAACTGATGACTACTCACTGATAACTAATGACTGCTGACTAATTATTGCTGGCGAGAGTGCAATGCTGGATTTGACGATCGCCGGTACAATGCGATCGCAAGCCATTCTCGCCCCAGAAAGGTTTCTTGCGACTGGCCCCACTTGCAGCGCTGCTAAACCACCGGTCAAAAATAATTCGCATCCGGGCCAACGCAGGTGTTTGTCTAAGACTGGCAAACCTTTAACTATTTCAATGGGATGCGTTTCTAGCATTTCTTTGAACATGGGCTCGGCTGCAATGTCTAGTTTGGTGCCGGTTGCTAGCCAAATTCGATCGACTAATAACGTCTCCCCACTGCTGCAATCAACAGTCCATCTGTTATTTTCCCACCGAACGCCAACAACTTCGCACTGTTCGTGAAATGTCAGTTTTTCGCTGCGAGAGAACCTCCGCAACTGTGTCATAATTTCCGGTGTCATCGAGCCGCCGTTGCGGGCTTGTTGAATGATTTCCCACCGCGAATGCCAATCTGGTTCGGCGGCGAATCCTTTGAGGTATTTTGGCCCCAACCAACCGGGTTCGGCATCAAATAGTTTTTCTTGGAAATAGCGCCTAGTCATTAACAGGACTTTTGCTCCTCTGACGGTTGCTCCTACTGCTAAATGTCCGCTGGTTAGTCCGCCGCCGACAATTAATATTTGTTCTCCTTGCAATTGCAAATTTCGCAAATCTATTTGATGGGAGTGGCGAATTCTTTCGGCGGGATGCTGTGTTTGAATTTGATTTGCCCACGCTGGTAAATGCGGTTTTCCACTTCCGGCGGCGACAATTACTCGGCGGGCGATCGCACTTTTTCCGTCTTCAAACCACAGGCGGAAACGGCCGGATTTCGGCTGAATGCGGGTAACTTTTGCTTTGATAACTCGATCGCCCAATTCCCACCTTTTTATTGTGTCCCCGCAAAATTCCTCAAATAACCGACTTCCAGGCAAATCGTAGGGGGGAAACAATTCGCAGGAGCGATTTTGGGCAAACCTCCGCAATTCGTAAGGGTTGGGATCTGGGTGGTGCACTGCGGGCGATCGCAAATGCCCAATTTCTAAAGCTGCAAATTGCCTCCGCCACTGGGTCAGCCATTCGCCGCTCGGATCGAATGCTAAAACTTTATCCCGTAGGTTGTTGCGTTTTTTCAAAATGTGTGGTATTACAGTCAGGGCGTGCGGCCCAGCGCCGATTACAGCTAAATCAATTTTGGGCGGCGTGGCTTCTGAGTTCGCTTGCATGAGAAGTGAAATTTGCGAATGATAACAATTCTCATTCTAGGTCGATCGAGCATCAAGTTTACGCCTTTCGAGAGCAAGGAGGATGGATGTTCCGCAGAAAGAGACAGGATACGCAAAAGCTCAGAAAGCGGTTTTCTGAGAGATTTCTGCCCATCCTGAGCGCACTGGGGCGCTCAGAAACCGAGTTTTTTAGCCCACCGGAATGAAAACCGATCTCGGAAAGCGTCGGGACGATCGTCGGTGGGCGTTACGATAAAAGTAAAAAAAACTTGTAAAAAAAACTTAGCCGACTGCCTGTGGCGCTGCCTCAATTGCCAGAGCCGGCAAGCATCGCTGACGGGCGCTAATCTCTGCTTGGAGTGCCTGATTGACTTGGGCTAGTTTCATTCTCCGCTTCGGAACTTTGGCATTTAATACCTGATTCACTTCTGAGAGTTGGGCAGCTTGTTGTTGCATCTGGACAAATAATTCAGCTTGCGAGCCGATGACTCCCAAGTGATCCGCAATCTTCTGGCGCACAAACTCGATTTCCTCTGCTTCCTGCTTTAAATGCAGAGTCGCCCCCATTGTAATGATGAGATTAAATTATGAGCTAAACTAGACATTAGATTGAATAGGCGATCGCATTCAAGTATCGGTTTCAAAAATACTCTTAAGTACCTGATTAGCCTCTTAAATTCCTCTTCTATCAACTGCTGTCGTTCAATCAGCCTTAGCCTTCTTCATTTTCTACTTAGTCTTAACTCAAGCATAAACAGCTCTTACATAAAATCTTTAAGTATTGTTTTCAACTCGCGCCTTGATAATTTAAGCCAAAAAGTATATTAAGAAAAATGTTATTCACCGAATACCACAGCAGAGCGAGCGAAAATAGTAGATAGTAACTCTCAGAAGCTTCTGGCTTGTCAGAAGTAGTAGGAATACGTAGATATGACTAATATCACAAAACTTTTCCTAGGATATCACATTAACGAGGAAATTTACGCAGGCAATCGAACTCTAGTTTATCGCGGCATTCGCTCTTCAAATGGGCAACCCGTCGCGATCAAACTGCTGCGAAATGAGTTTCCCAGCTTCAACGAACTCGTTCACTTCCGCAACCAATAAGTCATTGCTAAAAACTTAAATATCCCCGGCACTGTCAAGGTCTACAGCCTGGAGAGCTATCATAACCGCTATGCTCTGGTGATGGAAGACTTTGGCGGAATTTCCTTAAGTAGTTACCTCGCTAGTCTAGCAAAAGCTAGCAACGAAACCCTAGAAGGCTTGCCCGTTAACGACTTTCTTCCTATGGCGATTCAAATTGCCAACGCCCTGGACGGACTTCATCGCCACCACGTCATCCATAAAGACCTCAAGCCCGCCAATATTCTAATTAATGCCACCAGCAAAGAAGTGAAGGTGATTGACTTCAGCATCGCTTCCATGCTGCCGCGCGAAACCCAAGAAATTCAAAATCCCAACGTCCTTGAAGGCACTTTACCTTATATATCTCCCGAACAAACGGGGCGAATGAACCGAGGCATTGATTACCGCACAGATTTCTATTCGCTAGGAGTAACATTCTACGAATTACTAACAGGAAAGTTACCATTCCAAACGGATGACCCAATGGATTTGGTACACTGCCACCTCGCTAAGCAACCTATCCCAGCCTCAAGTGTCAACAAAAGCGTTCCATTGGTGCTGTCGGAGATTGTCAGCAAACTGATGGCGAAGAATGCTGAAGCTCGCTATCAAAGTGCACTAGGACTCAAGTTTGATTTGGAAACTTGTTTATCCCAGTGGCAAGAGACAGGGGCGCTGACTAACTTTACCATAGGGGAGCGAGATTTGTGCGATCGCTTTACTATCCCCGAAAAATTGTACGGTCGAGAAAGCGAAGTATTTTCGTTGCTAGCCGCCTTTGACCGGGTGAGTGCAGGTAGCACTGAAATGATGCTCGTTTCGGGTTTTTCTGGTATTGGTAAAACCGCTGTCGTCAACGAAGTTCACAAACCTATTGTCCGGCAGCGTGGCTACTTTATTAAAGGAAAATTTGACCAATTTCAACGCACCCTTCCCTTTACAGTATTTGTCCAAGCTTTTCGCGATTTAATGGGACAACTGCTATCGGAAACAGATGCGAAAGTTGAACAGTGGAAGGGGGAAATTTTGGCAGCTTTGGGCGAGAATGCTCAGGTAATCGTTGAAGTCATTCCTGAACTAGAACGTATTATCGGACAGCAAGCGCCAGTCCCCGAACTTTCTGGAAGTGCTGGTCAAAATCGCTTCAATTTGTTGTTTGAAAAATTCATTCAAGTCTTCACAACAAAAGACCATCCTTTAGTGATTTTCTTGGACGATTTGCAATGGGCAGACTCAGCATCGTTAAAATTAATTCAACTGCTGATGAGCGACGTTGATAACTGCTATCTCTTTTTAATTGGAGCTTATCGGGATAACGAAGTTTTTCCCTCACATCCATTGATGCTGACGTTAGCAGAGATTCAAAAAACTGAAGCCAAGGTGAATACTATTACCTTAGCACCACTTGATCGAGCCGATGTAAATTGTTTAGTTGCCAATACTCTAGCTTGTTCTACAGCGTTGGCTCAGCCTTTGACACAACTCGTTTATCAGAAAACGCAAGGCAATCCATTTTTCAGCACACAATTCCTCAAATCTTTGCATGAAGATGGGCTAATTGAATTTAATTTTGATCTTCGTTATTGGCAGTGCGATATTGCCCGAGTGCGAACTTTGGCACTAACAGATGATGTTGTAGAATTTATGGCAGTTCAGTTGCGAAAGTTGCCGGCCCAGACACAGGAAGTTTTAAAGTTAGCGGCTTGTATTGGCAATCAGTTCGATTTGGCGACGTTAGCAATTGTTGATGAAAATTCGCCAGAAGAAACCGCATCGGCTTTATGGAAGGCACTACAAGACGGCCTAATTTTACCCATTAGCGAAGTTTATAAGTTTTATCAAGCAGAGGGAAATAGCGAATCGGTAATCAGTAAGGGAAAGCAATCTGAGCAATTACTAATTACCCCGGATCAATTACCCAAATATAATTTTTTACACGATCGCGTCCAACAAGCTGCTTATTCTCTGATTCCAGAAGACCAAAAGCGATCGACTCATTTAAAAATCGGTCAACTGTTATTACAGAATACACCAGAAGCCGAGCGAGAAGAAAGAATTTTTGATATTGTCAACCACTTGAATGTGGGAGTTGAGCTAATTACTCAGGAAGCAGAACAAGAGCAATTAGCACAATTGAATCTGGTTGCTGGAAAGAAAGCGAAAGCTGCTACAGCCTATTCTGCTGCGGTTGAATATTTGAACGCGGGAAGGGAATTACTGACAGCAAATAGCTGGGAGAGTCAGTATAAACTAACTTTGACTCTGCATGAGGAAGCAGCAGAAGCGGCTTATCTGAACGGCGATTTTGAAGAAATGGAGATATTAGCTATAAGAGTGTTGGAAAAAGCTATATCGCTGCTGGACAAAGTGAGGGTGTACGAAGTGCAAATGCAAGCTTATATGGGGCAGAATAAGCTACAAGAAGCACTAGGTATGGGGCTCCAAGTGTTAAAGCTGCTCGGAATAGAGTTTCACAACTCGCCAAACCAATCTGATATCGGACACGCGCTGACCCAAACCACTTCAATTTTGAGCGGAAAGCAAATTGAGAATTTAATCGATCTCCCTCAAATGACAGATCCGCATCAGCTAGCAACTATGAGGATTCTGTCAACTCTATTTTCCTCTGCTTACATAGCGCTGCCGTCCCTAGTGCCTTTAGTAATTTGCAAACAGGTCGATTTATCTGTCTTATATGGCAATGCTTCTGTATCTCCCGCAGCTTATGCTCAGTATGCTTATCTGCTCTGTGCGATGGGAGATATAGATACAGGCTATCAGTTCGGTCAATTAGCTTTATCTTTGGTGTCGAAGTCAAATGCTAAAGCAATCGCTGCCAAGGCGCAGTACATAGTTGCTGGTGGCGTTCAACATTGGAAAGAACATCTCAAGAATACAGTAGAACTTTTGCTTTCAGCATACTTTATTGGCCTGGAAACCGGAGAGTTAGAATTTGCTGGCTATACTATTAGCGTATATATTAATCACTCGTATTTTAGTGGTAAGCCATTAACGCAATTGGAACGAAAAATGGCAACATACTGGGAAGCCGTGCTGAAAATTAAGCAAGAAACACCGCTTCATTTTGTAGAAGTATTTTGGCAAGCTGCCTTAAACATGATGGGACGGGTGGAAAATCCCTGTCAGTTAAAGGGTGAAGTTTACGACGAAGATAAAATGCTGCCACTACACCAGCAAACTAATAATGGAGTAGCACTTCATTACCTCTACTTGAACAAGATTGTACTTTGTTATTTATTTGAGCATTACTCGGAAGCACTGGAAAACATCGAGCGAGTAGAAAGTTATTTGGGTGCAGCTACAGGACAGATAACTTTTGCTATCTTCTATTTCTATGATTCTCTGGTGTGGCTGTCGGTATACTTGAATACTCCCTTTTCAGAGCAAAAGGAACTTCTTGACCGAGTACAAGCTAATCAAGAAAAAATGCAGAAATGGGCACATCATGCCCCCATGAATCATCTGCATAAATTCTATCTAGTGGAGGCTGAACGGCATCGGGTTTTAGGGAAAAAAATAGAGGCGATCGAGATGTACGACAAGGCTATTGCCCTCGCCAAAGAAAACGAATACATTAACGAAGAAGCACTAGCTCACGAACTCGCTGCCAAATTCTATTTGGAATGGGGGAAAGAAAAACTTGCCAAACCCTATTTAATTGATGCTTATTATGCCTACGCTCGTTGGGGAGCAAAAGCAAAGATTGACCATCTAGAACAGCGCTATCCCCAACTCATTGCTTCTATCCTGCAAAATGAGCGAACTTGCCAGAATCCCAGCGAAATGATTCACTCCTATAGCAAGAGTGAATGCTCCCTATCTAACAATAATAGAACACTTATCGGTAGCACCAGCAGTTCGGAGTTAGTAGATTTGCCGACAATTATCAAAGCTTCTCAAGCTCTTTCCAGTGAAATAGAATTAGAGCAATTGCTGACTACTTTAATGCAAGTAGTAGTTCAAAATGCCGGAGCACAAAGCGGAGCATTAATTTTGGATGAAGGTGGAAAGTGGAGAGTTGCCGTACACTGTACAAATCGCCAAAATTGTAATTTGGAATCACTTCTAGTTGAAGAAAGCAAAGCAATTCCTCTGAGCATAATTAACTACGTCAAACGTACAAAAGAAATTTTGGTATTCGATAGTGCCAGCACTCAAACCGCCTTCGCGGCAGATCCTTACATCATTGAGCAGCAACCCAAGAGCGTTTTATGCACTCCGATTCTCCATCATGGTAAAGTAATGGGCATTTTGTGTTTAGAGAATAATCTCACAACGGGGGCGTTTACGCGCGATCGCGTCGCCATCCTCAATATCCTGTGCTCGCAAGCAGCAATTTCCTTACAGAACGCCCGACTGTATCAGCAATCCCAGGAATATGCCCAAAAATTAGAGCAGTCTATCCACGATCTCAAACAGATGCAGTTGCAATTGGTACAGGGTGAGAAAATGTCTGCTCTCGGCAATTTAGTCGCAGGGGTAGCCCACGAAATTAACAATCCCGTAGGCTTTATCGCCGGCAACTTGCAACCCGCTCAAGAATACGTCGGGGATTTATTCAACTTGATTGATTTGTATCAAGAAAGATTTCCCAATCCGGGAGGGGAAATTGAAACAGAAATTGAGGATATAGACTTGGAGTATTTGCGAGAAGATTTGCCCAAATTGATTGGCTCGATGAAGGAGGGAGTTGAGCGCATTCGCAATATCAGTACGAGTTTGAGAACGTTTTCCAGGGCAGATAGCGATCGACCAGTTTCTTTCAATATTCACGATGGGATCGAAAGCACTCTGCTAATTCTCAAGCACCGTTTAAAAGCCAGCGAGTTCCGCCCTGCCATTGAAGTTGTGAAAGAGTATGGTAACTTGCCCCTAGTGAAATGCTTTCCCGGACAGTTAAACCAGGTATTTATGAACGTACTGGCAAATGCCATTGACGCTCTGGAGGAGTCAAATAAGGAGCGCACTTTTAAGGAAATTAAAGCCAGACCTAATCAAATAACGGTTGAAACTGCTCTGAGCGAATCCAAAAATCACGTTTTGATTCGCATTAAGGATAATGGAGTGGGGATGTCGAACGAAGTCCAGGAAAACATCTTTAACCACTTATTCACAACTAAGTCTGTGGGTCAAGGAACTGGATTAGGGTTGTCTATAGCCCACCAAATTGTTGTGGAAAAACATGGAGGTACATTAGTGGTGAATTCCTCCCTCGGTCAGGGTTCGGAGTTTGTGATTTCTATTCCGGTGTGAGCAGTTCGTAGTAGGTCTTTAGCGCAATTAGCAGCGCCGCCTCGCAATTATCAAGCCCCGTTATTAGAAGAAAGAGGGAAGGGAGAGCGGGGAACGAACAACAGGCTAAGGGTGCTTTTGCTAGGAACTAGCGACCTACGGACTAAGGAAAGAAAGAATCTAGACTAATTCCCCCATCCTCCGCCCGCATTTTATTCGTGATTGAGACAGCGGTTTGGAACCGCCCGCTTTACCAACACTCTTCCCTTTTTTTGTGCCCTGTTTTGAGTTAAGAGTTTCCTGGAGATTTTAAGCCTCTACCTTACCGAAATGAAAGCAGCTATCATGCTACTGAGATTGTGGAGTTAAATTTCATAATATGATAAGCCGCGCACCCTAGGTTAATAAGGTGCGCGCTTGACGCTTGACGCTGAGATGTACGGAGAGGGTGGGATTTGAACCCACGTTAGAGTTACCCCTAAAGTAGATTTCGAGTCTACCGCATTCAACCGCTCTGCCACCTCTCCAATTGATTTGAGATGTGAGCTAAAAGTATTTTACCGCACAGTGCGCCAGATTGTAAATCTTTATAAAAAAGAAGTTTGATTTTCTTCAGATTCCAAAGTGGTCTTAAATCCCCCTGCTGGAGTCCACTGGAGGGCTCCGTCGCGCCCTGTCCAGAATATCTGAGTTTTGCTTTGGCGCAGTTGGGCTGCGGTTTCTGGGTCGATTTCGTCAGCAGATGCGATCGCCACTTGCGGCCCCACTGCGCCCAATAACTCAGCCGTCAGGGCTTTTCCTGACCACCACAGCACTTGAGCCGGCTTCAAGGTTCCCGTTGCGACCAATTTTTTTTGCGCTTCCGGTGTCATTTCACCGAGGAGCAACCAAGTTCGATTTCCCACCAGGAATTCTACCACCGGAATCTCCGCATTCACCAACTGCAACCGCGTCGAACCCAGATCAACTGTACTGTTAGTTTCTAAAGGAAAGTAAACGCCAAGGCGAGATTGCACAGCCGTCATAAATTCCTGATTGTTGTCGCTGTGAATTTGTTTCGGAGCCTTATTATCATAAAATGTTTTAATTGGCAAGCGTTGTAGTAATTTTCCCCAACCGCTGCTCAAACCTAAATGACCGTGAGTGGCGATCGCAAAATTCACAGAATTAATTCCTTGCTGCTGCAAAAAAGGCAACACTGTAAACCTTACGGTATTTTCATCACCGCTATTAATTAGCGCCACTTTTCCCCTATCTTGAATTACTAAAACTGGCTCGCCAGATGTCGCCAGCAAAGTAACTTGAAATAAAGATGATTGAACCTGCCAAGCTGGCAAAACTATGATACTTATTCCCGCCACAAGCGCCAGCGGTAAAATCCAAGCCGATGAAAAAATCGGCAGCGAAATAACTCTACTTTTCCCCTTCTTTTTTCTTCCTTCTTCCTTCTTCCTTCTTCCCTCTTCCTTCTTCCTTCTTCCCTCTTCCTTCTTCCTTCTTTCCCCGATCCAAACCCAGCAAATTAAACTGTAAAGCGCTATTAGCTGAAACACCGATACTTGACCGACAGCTACCGAATTACCGGGTAATTGCGAGAAATATTGGGCGATCGCAATTAACCCCTTTGCCGGATAATCGAGCAGTTGCGCTAAAACACTGCCAGCCGGCGGAAAAATCAATCCAGCTAAAGCGCTAACCATCCCCCCAATACTCAAAATCCACAGCAAAGGAGCCGCAATAATATTAACTAAAATGCTGTAAGGTGATACCACACTAAAAACATAAAGTAACAGCGGCAGCACCCAAAGTGAAGCGGCAATCGGAACCACAACAATCGAAGCGATCGCGGGAGGCATCCAGTCCAACTTTGCCATCAGCGGCGGCGTTGTCACGATTAACCCCAAAGTTGCCAAAAAACTCAGTTGGAAACCTAAATCCCAAATCCACAAAGGGTTAACCAGCAGTAAAATAGTAGCAGCAATTAACAGCAATCCCAACGGCTTAACTTGGCGGCTCAGCACCAAAGCAAATAGTGTTCCAAATCCCATCAAAGCGGCGCGGCATACTGAAGGTTCAAAGCCAGTTAATCCCACGAGCAAAAATAAAGCACCGACGCCAAAGCTAAATTGTAATTGTTTGGAAAAACGCCTGGTTAAAGCTAGAACTAAAGCCAAAACCATCGAAACTTGAGTGCCGGAAGCTGCGATCGCGTGGGCCAATCCAGCCTGCACAAAATAGTCGCGGATATTGTAAGGTAAATCTACTGCTTGTTTGCCGAGGGCGATCGCACTGATCAGCGGCCCTTCGGGAACATTTAACTGCGATAGTTGCGATCGCACGATCCGTTGCCGCATCGCTTGAATTTTCGATGGCTGCATCCCGCTGGGCTCCAAGAAAGCAGCCGTTTGGCTGTTAACTCGATTTACATCCGCAATCGCCTTTTCTCTCGTCCAGTCAATTTGACGACCTTTGAGTCCGACAAAAGCCCCTTCTCTGGCTAAATATGCTTGAAAATCAAAAGCCCCTGGATTCGACGGTGGCTGCGGTTTATACAAGGAGCCCACAACTGCGATCGTATTGTCGGCGTACAAACCCGTTGCTTGCAGTAGGGGCACTGTAACGTAGAGTTTACCGGATACTGGGCGGTTGACGATTGCTCCTCCCACGCCGCCGTTGATTTCGCTAACTAAATCAGTTTCTAGCCAAAATTGCGATCGTCCCGATCGAGTCAATCGAGGCGTACTGACAACTTTACCGCGAACTGTCACTGCGACTTCTTGAGTGTTTCCTCCAGCCGGAATCAGTTTGCTGATGTCATCTATTGTCGGTTGGGGCGATCGAACTGCCAAATAAACACTAGCTAGAAATGCCAGCAAACCCGCAACTGCCCACACCCATTTCGCTCTCGGCAGCATCTCCAACAAACTCAATTCTTCCCTCGCATCTAAGGGTTCTTCAAGAGCATTTTCTTTTTGTCGGCTTCGTCTTTTCTTAGTAATTTTGACAGAAGTTTTAGTAAAATTTCGCAACAATTTCGGCAGGGCGATCGCCACCGCTATTCCCAAAGCAAGTATCGCGTATCTACCCCAAGGAACCGCTGTAGAAATCAATCCCAAAATGTATGCAAGACAGAAGATGACACCGGTTGCTTGATTCATTAATTAATTATCAATTTAGAGGGGGAATATTTCAGGGAAAACTATGCGGAACTTAGGCACTCCTTACCAAAGAAAGCGGGTTTTTCAACCGGGATAAATGGCTAAAAGCCGTGTATTTCGATAAAAAACCTGGTTTTTGGCTACCGATGCGTAAGTTATGGCAAAATTTCTTTCCTTACATTCTTTCCCTTCCCGTTCCCCTTCCTCTTCCTCTTCTAAATAGACAGCCCCAATTTTAAACCGAAAGCCGCGTGCAGCACCATAAGTGCAAGGGCTGTCGTGCCTAAATAAGCGTGAACCGCGCGCAGTGCCAGCTTATTACCCCCAAAACCCGTTAGCGAAATCAAGCTGCCAACAGCCAGCAAAACCAGCACTGCCGAACCCGTCCAAAAATGTGGACTTTCCATGACTGGCTGGTGCTGCATCACCAGCGACAGCAAGCCGCCTGTATAGCCCAAAGCTAGAAACAGAAACATCCACGGTGCAAGCTTGCGGTGATCCGAGCGACTTTTGAGTGCGACATCTTTATCGGTGGCCAAACGTCCCTGCCATCCCGTATACCCCACAAAACTGCCCATCGCCACCACCACGATCCCCATCATTACAGGGTGTCCCCAGTGGGTAATTGGTTCGGGAATTCCCAGACTGCGAAATTGACTGGCGATGGGTTCTAGTAGTTCGCTGAGATTGATCATTTGCTTGAGATTCCTAACTTGGCGATAAATATTTGAGGACTAATCATTAAAGTATTATAAAATTAGTTTAGCAAGCGCGAGCGTGCACTTCAGAGAGCCGTTTAACCTAACCGCCAAACATTGGCCAGAAGCTTAGATCTACGCAAAACTTAGCCGGCTGAAGCCGGCTGTGAGATTTTTACAGCAATGATGCTGTTTCAAGTTAATTGTTAGCTTTATCGGCTAAATCGAAATGCTAAAATAAATGCAATTCGCCCGCACGTCACACCCCGTGGGCTGCCTTTTGCCCAATCTTCACAGCCTCATCCTCACTCTGGATGTTAAATTTTACCTGTCTGCTCAAAGTTAATTTCAATTCCTTGACTTTTCAATGGCAAAGTGAGAAATTAACATCGCAGCCGACGATCACTCACACTTCTACATTTTGCTAATCGTTCTCAAGGGAGAATCAACTACTGAAAAAAAACTAGAGGTTCCAAGTTTGAGACTTCTGGCATAAAGTATGCCGTCTGCCCAGGCTCACTTCGATCGACTGAGCGCTAAACCGTCTGAAGGTACCCTGATAGCACCCTTGTCTGTTGAGCAGCCATCGCTGTGCACCTAAATGAACCCTCTCAACTAACTCGCTGGGGATTCGGTTTTAGCAGACAAGCAGCCACTTTCGTTGTCGCCTTCCTCGGAACCGTGCAATCGCTACACTCACTGAGCCGTCGCTAAAGTAGCTTCCGAAGGTTGGATTTGATACTTTACGAGATTTGCCAGTTCTTGTAACTGATTAATCGCTTCTGCACCTTCTAGTTTCATGAGTTCGCGGTCGTCCCGCATCTCAGTCCAAGTGATACCGTAATCTGATACTAAGAATCGAATCAGATGGTTGTCCGTCAAACTGACCATAAATGAGGCACTGTTCATCTGACCCCCGCAAGTGTAGCAGGATGCCAGATAACCCCGATGCTCTAGCACGATCGCTAAAGCTTGGAGGTTCATTACCAGATCTTGAACGAATTTACGGTGTTGTTCTGCAAGTCTCAGAAACACAGTTCTCCTCCTATCACCACACCGTGTATTTTACATCCCATTTAATAATTTCTTAATAAATGGGTATTTAGGTGCTGGTTCAGTATACGTTTAGTATGCTCAAAAAAAATCGGATTAGCGACCTCTTCAGCCTACCTATACTAGATTAACCGAGTTGTGGTCGAAACGAAGTATCAGCAGCGACATTCAGCCAAAACAGGCTCTCGCGGGGGACTCCAGCCGGAAAATTTGCCTGCTGTCAGGGCTGATTCAGCCGTCGGAGAACCCAAAGATACAAATAACTAATGATAGTGATGAAATTAGTTAAGCATAAGAGTTCAATCGCCTTGGGGATACTCGTCCCAAAGCGTCGTCGTCTGCCGCAAGCTCCGAAAATCGCCATTCCCCAAAATCAAGTGATCCAGCAGCGGAATCGACAAAAACTGCGCTCCCGCCAGCAACTGTCGCGTCAAAGCAATATCCTCCGGGCTTGGCTCCACAATCCCCGAGGGGTGATTGTGCGAGATAATCGCCCGCGTCGCCCCCTGGCGGATCACCTCGCGAAAAATATCCCGTGGGTGAGCCAAAGTTTCCGTTGCTGTGCCGATCGTAATTACCTGAGTACCCAGCAGCCGATTTTTCACATCCAGCAGCACTACAGCAAAACGTTCCTGAGACTGCCACATCAAATCCTGACTCAGGGCGTCCGCCGCCGCTTGGGGAGAGTCAACCACAGCCATTTCCGGTGGTCGCGACTGAAACACCCGCTTCCCCAACTCCACCGCAGCCAAAATCGAAGTTGCCTTGGCAGGGCCAATCCCGTGAATCTGCGTCAACTCCTGAACGCTAATAGTGCGTAGCACAGCCAGAGGATCGCGGTGGTGCAAACTCAACTGATTTAAAATATACTGTCCGAGCCCGACGGCGGAAAGTTTGCCTTGTCCCTGACCAGTACCCAGGAGAATCGCAATCAATTCTGCAGTCGCCAAACTTTTCGGGCCACCCGCCATCAACCGTTCCCGTGGTCGTTCACTCGTTGGCAAATCGACAATTCTCAAGCTGTAAGTCATAGCTGCACCCGCACCGCAAGCTCAACAATTAAACAATTTTAGCCGATCGATTTGCGTTCTTCAATTCGTACAATCACCCAAAAAAGCCTCGATCTTTAACCGAGGCTGTTGGCAGAGTAAATCTAACCTAGCGTTTCGCAAGCGATCGAGTCTCGATCTCGATCGAGCTTAAACGGATCGCCCGGATATGCCTCTAACACTCGCTGCGCTTCGGCTTGACTCCCAAAGTCAGAACAGTCGCAATCCGAGTTAACGCAACTCGGAAAATCGGCACTTTTAACCTTCTGTGTAGAAGACTCATAAATAACTTTCTTGGTATCTTCCTTTGGCTGCTTTGCATCAATAGCAATCTCTGCGGTTCGCTCAACAGATTTGACTGAAGATGGCAATTTGCGATCGGACTCTGGTTTGGCAAGTGCAGGTGCAGGAGCAGAAATGGCAGGTTTCGGTGTTGGTAATAGCGTTTTCACAGTCTCCGGCTTGGGTGTCGGCACTGCCGAAAGCAGTGACGGCTTAGCGGTTTGAGGTGATTCTAGCCGATCGCTTGGGGCCGTAAGCGCCACTGAAACTTCCTGAGACGGAGGGGGTGCGGTGACGCCAACAAGCACAAACGAAGCCGCCATCAACCCGCCGTACATCGCGATCGATCGCTTGCGGGTTGGTGCGCCCACCCATTTCGGATTAACAATACCCAGAAACAAGGCAGGGATAGACAAGAGAAAGCTTAAGACGAAAAAATTAAACATAGCGATTTTTAGCAGTAAAAAAGAGAAGTCATCCAGGACGCAGAAACCGGGTTTCTTTTACCCAAATCCGAGGTGAAGCACGAAGGATATCTGTTTAAACCACCTGAGTTCTTTAATCCCTGTGCGTAAGTCCTGAGAAGTTAACTTGCTTATTTATCTACCGATCAACTCAAAAATCCCTATGATTTACCAAAAACTTGGGTTTAAAGCCCCGTCCTTATAGGACGGCTTTGTGTTAGACTTTTAACGTAGCGAGTTCTCACGTAAGATGTTCGTTTTAGAATTCAAGGCTAAAGGCAAACCAAATCAGTACGCAGCAATAGACGAGGCAATCAGAACTGCTCAATTCGTTCGGAATAAGTGCATCCGATTTTGGCTCGACAACCGAGGAGTAGGGCAAAAAGACTTGTACCGTCATAGCACTGCGCTCAGAGAAGAGTTTGCCTTTGTCAAAGACTTGAATTCTAGTGCTTGCCAAGCTTCTGTGGAAAGGGCTTATTCTGCGATTGCTCGGTTCTACGACAACTGCAAGAAAGCCGTTCCCGGAAAGAAAGGTTATCCGACTTTCAAGAAAAACAGTCGGTCTGTTGAGTACAAAGTCAGCGGTTGGAAACTTTCAGAAACTCGGAAGCAAATCACATTCACTGACAAAAAGGGAATTGGCAAGCTCAAACTAAAAGGGACGTGGGATCTTAACTTCTACCAAATCGATCAGATCAAGCGAGTTCGCTTAATATGTCGCGCTGACGGCTACTACGTTCAGTTTGCAATCAGTGCTGATAACAATGTAGATACAACGCCAGCAGGTAAAACAGTTGGATTGGACGTGGGCTTGAAAGAGTTTTATACAGACTCCGATGGTCACACTGAACCAAATCCCAAGTTTTATCGAACAAGCGAGAAACGGTTGAAGTTTCGGCAACGCCGTGTTTCTCGCAAAAAGAAAGGCTCTACCAACCGAAAGAAAGCAATTAATCGATTAGGTCGAGTACACCTCAAAATAAGCAGGCAACGTGAAGAACACGCTAAGAGACTGGCGCGTTGCGTAACCCAATCTAACGATTTGGTCGCCTACGAAGATTTGAGGGTTAAGAATCTTGCAAAGAATCACTGTCTGGCTAAATCTATTAACGATGCTGGTTGGTATCAATTCAGGAAGTGGTTGGAATATTTTGGAGTAAAGTTTGGCAGGGTAACGGTTGCTGTCAATCCTGCTTATACTTCGCAGAAATGTTCTAACTGCGCTGCAATCGTCAAAAAATCCCTATCCGTAAGAACTCACGCTTGTGAATGCGGATTTGTTATGGATAGGGATTGGAACGCCGCGATTAACATTCTGAAATTAGCCTTGAGTACGGTAGGGCATACCGGAACTTGGGTCTTAGACCCGAACGCTGTGGGAGATTCGACCACTACTTTGGCTGGAGAAATCCTGTCTGAGCAAGTTGAGTCTGTGAACAAAGAATCCCCTCGCCTTTAGGCAGGGGAGTGTCAAGAAGTAAACTAGAACGTTGGACACCAGACCCTAGTGCAACCCAGTTTCTGAGTCAGTCCTGAACGCACTCAAAGACGCAAAAACCCGATTTCTGCGCCAATATTTATTCAAAAAGCGAGGAGTTGTGGAAAAAACCTGTTTTTTTGCATAACTCCTGTTAGGGTATTTCTCCTTACTAAAGCCCCGATTTTTCCCTACAGTTCGCGATCGCACTCCGACGCCTATAAACCGGGGTTTTTAATTGCAGTAAATGAGTAGAACCAAGTATTTTTCTTAAAAAACTACGTTTCTGGCCCCAACCGGCCGTAAGTCCTGGTAAAATTTCTTGTAATGCTGCCAAAAAAGTGAAATGCATACCCAGCTACCTTCAGCGCAAAGGTGCGCTTACCCTAAATTCTAGCGATTCAGTTGAGGCCAGCAGCCCCGATGAAACTGGTTGTGGCGCCTTGGGTGCTGTAACCCCAAGCAAAACGAACGAAACTGCCATCAAGCCGCCGTACAAGGCACTCGATCGCTTGCGAGTTGCCAGTCCCACCCATTGAGGATTTAGCAGACCCAGACAAAAAGCCGGTGTGGAAAACATGAAAGTTAATACAAACAAGCTGGACATCACGCACCTCCGACTACCGAATTGCAGCGATTAATTACTTTTCTCTCCAATTAATAGCTCACCAATCCGCTTAAAAAAGTGGTAATTTAGGATTTATAACTTGAGAATTATTCATGTTTATCAAACAATAATAATTTTTTTTAAATCTCTTACTTTAGGTAGTGGTAAAAAAATAAGAGCTTTCTAAAGAGTTCAAAAATTTAGCTTAAAATAGAAACTAAATTCCTTACTCAAAATATGAAAGTCCGCTTTAATGTAGTGCGCCAAAATCAAAACGAGGCTCCCCGGGTTCACACTTACACCCTAGATGTGGAAGAGAGCAATACCATCCTAGACTGCCTCAACAGTATTAAGTGGGAACACGACGGCACTTTAGCTTTTCGCAAAAATTGTCGCAATACAATTTGCGGCAGTTGTTCTATGCGAATTAACGGTCGCTCAGCATTAGCTTGCAAAGAAAATGTAGCCAGCGAACTCGCAAGACTGCAAAAAATAGCCGATTCCAGCTCAGCAGAAATACCTACCGATTTCATCCCAGAAATCACCGTCGCCCCAATGGGAAATATGCCGGTTATTAAAGATTTGGTTGTTGACATGACCAGTTTTTGGGACAACCTAGAAGCAGTTGAACCCTATGTCAGCACCGCCTCGCGAGCAATTCCAGAACGCGAATTTCTGCAAACACCAGAAGAGCGATCGAAACTCGACCAAACCGGCAACTGCATCCTCTGCGGCGCGTGCTATTCTGAGTGCAACGCCCGCGAAGTCAACCCGGAATTTGTCGGCCCCCACGCCCTCGCCAAAGCTTACCGCACGATCGCCGACTCCCGCGACAGCGAAACGGAAAATCGGCTCGAAAAATACAACGAAGGCACCGCAGGCGTCTGGGGATGCACCCGCTGTTACTACTGCAACTCGGTTTGCCCGATGGAAGTGGCGCCGATGGATCAAATTGGTAAGATTAAACAAGAGATTCTCGATCGCAAAGACGACCAAGCCAGTCGATCGATCCGCCACCGCAAAGTTTTAATCGATCTCGTCAAAGAAGGTGGCTGGATAGACGAGCGCAAATTTGGGATCGAAGTAGTAGGAAACTACTTCCGCGACGTTAAAGGTTTGCTGAGTCTGGGCCCGTTGGGTTTGAGAATGATCGCTCGGGGCAAGTTCCCGCTGTTTTTTGAGCCTTCTGAAGGTACCGAAACCGTGCGAAATCTGATCGAATCGGTTCAAAGTTTAGAAAAGTCAGCAGATTAGCCATGGGCTGTCATTTTCCTGGTAAATTACAAGTTGTGCGATCCCCAAGCTTCCGAAAATTCATCACTCAAAACTCAAAACTCAAAACTTTTAAATGACTGCTCAAACTCCTCCCTCCCCAAAACCGACAACCTCAAATACCCCAAAACCAGAACCAGCCTTTGGGTGGAATGCCTATGCAGAACAAATCAACGGACGATTTGCGATGGTGGGATTTGTGGGACTTTTGCTGCTAGAATTCTTCACCCGCCAGGATTTTTTTACCTGGCTGGGGCTGCGTTAAATTAATCAAAATCAATTAAAAATGGAAGCTGAAAAAATATCTATATTTCAGCTTCCATTCTATTTTTAAGATTTATTGGAAATACTGATTATAAAATAATAAGTGCAAGACTCTAACATTTATAGTTGCAGAGAAACATATGAATTTACCAAAGTGGATAGTAGTTGCTTGTAGTGCGATCGTCCTTGAATTATAGGGACACGGCAATGCCGTGCCCTGACTCCTAAGTTTCGTTCAAACTAATTTCCAGTTGTTTCGCGGACGGTCAAACTGTACTTGCCTCTACCTTTTGGAGGCGGATCGTAAGCATTGACAATGACGCGGTAGCGACCGTTCGCAGACAAGGTAACAGTAAGCTCAGAATTGGAATTCTGCTGCGTCGCATCATCATTTTCTGCAAGTAACTCGCCCTGGGAGTTGAAAATAGCGAGATAAGTATCAAACTCGGTACTTTCTACGGTAACAACCACTTTCTGACCCTGAGTGCCTTCAAAGGTATACTCGTCGTACAAACTGCTGTCCGAGGGCAGTACAGAAGACTTAGCCGGGGTGAGTTCTCCGTTTTGCTCTAAAATGACCTTAGATGAACCCGCATCAGGACTCGACCGAGGTTCTACAGTTGGACTCTGAGTTGGCGAACTCTGTGGTGATGGCGAGGGGTTGGGGCTGGCTTGAGCTAAAACCGCCTTTTCAGCAGGCTTTGCATCAGTTAAATTTTGAGGAAGTTTTGCTGAAAGGAGGGTGGAACTACTGTTAGCAACTCCACCTAAAGTTGAAACTGGTAGGGAGACAGTCGGCTTACCAGAAAAAGTAGCTAGTAGAGCAATTGGCGCGATCGCCCAAAATCTAACTTGACGCATGAATTACCTCGGTTTGCAACGAAGAAGGAAGTTCGGCAACGGATTCTGTAACGGATTTAACGGATGGAAGAAGGAAGTTCGGCAACGAGCACTGTACAAGATTTAATGGATGGACGGAAGCAGGAAGCAGAATAATTCGACCAATTACCAATTCCCGATTACCCATTACCTTTTTCCCCATTTTCATCGGACAGTTAGAGTGTAACGACCCCGGCCAGAAGCATCGTAAGCATTGACAATTACGCGATAGCGACCCGTAGCGGGCAAAGTAACGGTCAGAAACGCATTTTTAGTCGAATCGCTCCCATCGTCATTTTCTGCCACTAATCGACCGTTAGGGCCAAAGATAGCCACATAGGGATCGAAATCTGTACTTTCGAGGGAAATGGTTACAGACTGACCCGATCGACCTTCAAAAGTATACTCGCGATACAGACTGTTGTCAGAGGGCAATACTGGGCCGCCTGCGACTAAAGCGCCTTCTTCTTGTAAAATCGCCCGAGAAGGCGCGGTAGGAGCACTCGCTTTCAGTTCTAACGTATAAGCCCCTGACTGCTTAGCTTGGTAGGAATTTGCCACTAACGTGTAAGTCCCGTCTGCAGGCAGCCTGACTGTAATTCTGGCGTCTTTACGGCCTGCCCCGTCATCGTCTTGCGCGATTTCGCGCTGGTTGGGCCCGAGCAAAATTAAATAAGGGTCAATTTCTTGACTTTTCATTTCTATTGTGATTTGCTGGCCCGCTTTTCCCTCAAATGAGTAGAGGTCAAAAAAGCTGTTGTCGGTGGGCAGAACGCTAGACTTGTCCGTGAGGATGCCGCTGACGGCGGGCCCGTTTAACGCAACTTTTTGAGGTGATTTGTTGCCGCCAAAGGGCGATCGGGCTTGAGCCGCGCGGGGAGCTCGCCCTTCTCGTACCGCTGTCAGGAAAGCGGGTATTTTGTCTGCTGAAATTGCAAAACCGATACCGATACTGCCACCGCCCCGACCGCGAGTAAAAATAGAAGTATTGACGCCGATTAATTCTCCTGAACTGTTGAGCAAGGGCCCTCCAGAATTGCCGGGATTGATGGCGGCGTCGGTTTGAATTAAGCCCCGCTGCTGGTCGATGCGGCTGACGATTCCGACTGTAAAAGTACCTTGAAATTGACCGAACGGATTGCCGATCGCAAATGCTTGTTGCCCGACTTTCACCGAACCGGGACGGGCTAAAGGAATGGTGGGCAAATTGTTTTGACCGCGAATCTTCACCACGGCTAAGTCTAGACCGTCTTCGCCGAATCCGATGACATCGGCGACAAGTTTTCTGCCGTCTGACAAAATGATATTGACGGTACCGCCTGCCGAAACAACGTGGGCGTTAGTTAACACCATGCCGTCGGGGCTGATAATTGTGCCGCTGCCGTTAGATTTATCTGTATCGACGGTAACAACCGCCGGACTAGCCTTTTCGTAGACTCGAATATTGGTTTGTTCTTCGAGATTTTGGGCGATCGCACCCTGGGAATGCACCGAGTTAAATTCCGTTAAATCTGTTGATTGCCGCACAGGGGATGTCGTAACAACCGCAGTAGCGCTGGTTGCAACCCCAACCGTTAAAATTCCCGATACTGCTAAAGTTAGAAGTTTGAAATTCATGGCGATCGATTATTATTTAGCGATCGGTAGCTAGGAATTAGGTTTTGTGGCTAACCGCTAACTACCTTCTGTAATTATTTTAGGACTTGCACCACGGTAGTGACCTTCCTCACGCCGGTTCTCCAATTTGGGAATCTGAATCAGCAGCTAAATACTTAAAATTAGCTTCTCGTACCGCAGCGTCCTCATTGCCGTAGAAAAAAGACAGCAAAGCAAAGCGCTGACCACTAATCACGGTGGTGGCTTCATGCAGCAAAGAACACGAAAAAATAATCGCCGTGCCAGAATCGCCTTTATAACCGTGCGGCGCGTACTCTGGAAACCGTAAAAATCCCCCCGTGTACTCTCCCACATTCAAGTTTAGCGTCATCGCAAACCTGCGGTGCAGCGTAGCTTTGCTAGTGTTGTCGCGGTGCGCCCGAAAATAACCGCCGCTGTCAGCATCGTAACAACCTATCAAATACCGTTCAAACCTAGTGATTGTAAACTGAAAAGCTTTCTCTACTTCCGGCCGCACCCGGCGTAGAATAATCGCATTCAATTGTTGCTGGAAATCCTCGTCTTGAATAAAGAAATCTCGGCGCTTCTTAAAAGTGTCGTCGTGCAAGCCAACTGTTTTCCCGCCTATTTGCCTCATAAAGCCCGAGGGACTGCCACCATTAGCTTTGTACATATCGATCAAACTGCGGCACAAAGCTTTGTCCAAAACGTTAGGAATTACCAACACCGGGGCGTGGCGAGTGGCTGCTCGGGCTTCCTCAATAGGGGGCAAAGTTTTGAGAAAATCTAATACTTGTTGGGCGTGTTGGTGCGGTTCGCCCATCGGCAAAATATTAATTATTTGAAGGTTTTCGTTGAGTACAAAAGTTTGGGGTGCATAGTGAACTCCGGCAAATCCATTGTCTTCGACCTCTCGGAAAACACCGTACTGCTGACTGACTGTTTTATCCAAGTCCCAGAAAAAGAGGAATGACGGAGCAATTGTTGTCGGTCTGTTTTGTTCTTTGTCTGCTGGGTCAACGCTCACTCCGAACCGCGCTACTTGCAAGCTTTGGAATTCTTCTGAAAGCTCTTGAAAGCTTTTGAGGATAACTTGGATTTGTTGAAAAGCTGCGCTGGCAAAGAAAAACAGCACGATTCGCCGACCGGCAACAGTGGAGAAATGAAATAAGGGGTTATTTGTAGAAGGAATGGAAAACCAGGGAGCCGGATCTCCTATTTCGAGTAATGGCATCTTGCTGATTTAAGAATTGGGATTTTATATTAAGATTGTTATGCTGTCGATTAGTTCCACAGGTTCGGCAGGTCAAAATAATTTTAAAAAAAATTAGCTTTTATTTATGTATATATGTGTTGGTCTAGGGTTCCACTGTCACAATTTACAGTCTTTTTAATCACTTTAATATCTGAGAATAAGTAGATGGGGATCAATAAACGCAACTTATTTTTTTGCCTGCGGGCACCAGAAATGTTTAGTTTCACCCATCTACTTAGTGTTTGCCTATTTGTCGAAACTGGGGGAATTATCCGGTTGGTCTTCCGGGTATTCTACAGGTCGATACTCCACGTAGTCTGACGGCGGTGCTTCCACGTCGCGGTTGCTGGGGCGAGACCTGGATGATTCCGTAGGACGGGGTTTTTTGGTTCTCGGCGGCGTATCGGAACTGCGGTTTTCCGAAGCAGGGGGGCGACTGCTGCGGCTGCGGGTCGGTCTTTCTTCGGGGTTGTCTGAAACGTCCCAGTTGTCAGACTCTTGGGCAGGGGGGGCTTCTGGGCGAGAGGGACGTTTGCGCGACGATCGCTCGGGCGAGTCGGGCCTGGAGGTGTTAACGCTGCCGTTGCGATTCGAGGGGCGGCGGCGGGGTTCGTCGTCGTAGGCTTCCCGAGAGGAACGGTAGTCTTGGCTGCCTCTAATCCGGGGACGCTGCGGATAGTCTTCCTCTGGTTCTAGCTGTTCCATTTCGCCATCGTAGCCCTCGTAACCGTAGGCGTTGCTGACCGGTCGCTCTTCATCTACGTATTGGGCGCGAGTTTTGGCTTGGGCTGTGGTCGCTCCTCGCAGCTTGATGCTTTCTGTTGCAAAAAATATCGCGGTACCGCTGAGCAGAAATTGACCGAATGCCAGAATAGGGTCAAGCCGCCATCCTTGAAATAACAGAATACCGCCGCACAGCAGGCCGACTGCTGCAAAAAAAATATCGTGGTCTCGGGCTAGTTTGGGACGCCACGATCGCAGAAAATACAGTCCTGCCCCTGCTACTGCTAGGATAATCCCTAGCAGGCTGCTCCAGTTCAATCCTAAATTGACCATTAGCCTATCTCCTATGTCTTTCCTATGTTAGCGAGTTAGATTTTACATCTATCATTAAGTCTGTCAGCCCGACTGTGCTTTCTGGGGCAGCGTCCGGTCAGGGTTTCAGCTTGGGAAGTGAACCATATAATAATGAGTTTAACGGGAAAAAACCTCAGCTTGGCAGTCAACTGAAGGTTTTGCCTTGACAGTTGCTGGCAGCCGAGGTTTCTCGGATCGGGGAAATGCCCGACTTGCACCCCACAATTGACTTGCAGCGCCGGACTTACAAACCCGCTGACTTTTTAGGTGCGCTTGATTTTGTCTTTTTGGCTGATGAAGATCAGGCCGATCGTTGCTGGAAGCACTACTACCACCACGCCCACCAGCAGGCTGTACAAAAAGTTCGCGAGAGAAGGAGTCATAGATTCAAAGCCTTTGTTACAACAATTTGATTTTTATTAATTTTATACTTTCGATCGCACCTGTCAAACGGTTAAAATTATGAAGAGCAGACTTAACAAAACTTAAGATTTCGAGATAAGACCCATGACTGGTATTACCGTTGCAAGTTGGATTCTGGGCTCTGTCCTAGTCGTGATGACTTTGCTGTTTATTTTTCGGATCGTTCTGACTTGGTATCCCGAGGTGAACCTGAGCAAGTTGCCGTTGAGTCTGATTGCTTGGCCGACGGAACCTTTTTTAGCCGTAACTAGAAAGATCGTACCGCCGATCGGCGGGGTGGACATTACGCCGATTATTTGGGTGGGTATCTGTAGCTTGCTGCGAGAAATGATTCTCGGCCAGCAAGGGCTGCTGACGATGATGATGTAGAAGTTGGCGGTTGACTGTTGACTGTTGACTGTTGACTGTTGACTGTTGACTGTTGACTGTTGACTGAAAGCAGGCTTGGTAAAAACCCCCGGATTGCTCCGTGGGGTCGCTTTCTTCAATTGTTCAATCCCAAATCCCAAATCCCAAATCCAAAACCGATTGACTAATGACTGTTTTGGTTCAAGAATTGTTCGACGAAATTGGTGTAAACTTCGCCGCTGAGAAACTCGGGGGAATCGAGGATTTTTTGGTGAAAGCCCAGGGTGGTAGGAACGCCAGTGATAGCACATTCCCGCAATGCCCGTTTCATCCTGCGGATGGCTGTCGGTCGATCGCGCCCCCATACAATTACCTTACCGATTAAAGAATCGTAGTAAGCCGGTATTTCGTAATCGGTGTAGACGTGAGAGTCCATCCGCACGCCGGGACCACCGGGAGGCAAATAACCGCTGATTATGCCGGGGTGAGGGCGGAAGTTGCGATCGGGGTCTTCAGCATTGATGCGGCACTCAATGGCGTGGCCGTTGAGAATTACTTGGTTTTGCTTGATTTGCAGTTTTTCTCCTTGGGCGATGCGGATTTGTTCGGCTATCAAGTCGAGGCCTGTAATCATCTCGGTGACGGGATGTTCTACTTGGATGCGGGTGTTCATTTCCATGAAGTAGAATTTGCCGGATTTGTCAAGCAGAAATTCGACAGTGCCCGCACCCGTGTAGTTGATGGATTTGGCAGCGGCAATGGCGGCGTGACCCATTTGATCTCGCAGTTTCTGGGTGAGGGCGGGGCTGGGGGCTTCTTCGAGGAGTTTCTGGTGTCGGCGCTGAATCGAACAATCTCTCTCGCCGAGGTGGATGACGTTACCGTAGTTGTCGGCGAGGATTTGGATTTCGATGTGCCGGGGTTTTTCGATGAATTTTTCGAGGTAAAGTCCCGGATTGCCGAAGGCTGCATCGGCTTCGCCTTGGGCTGCTGAGAATAGTTTGGGGAGTTCGGATGCTTCTCTGACTAGCCTCATGCCGCGGCCACCACCGCCGGCTGTGGCTTTGATCATCACAGGATAGCCGATGTCGCGGGCGATCGACAAAGCTTCGCGATCGTCCGCCAGCAATCCGTCGCTACCGGGAACTGTGGGGACTTTCACCCGCTGCATCGTTTCTTTGGCGGTGGATTTGTCGCCCATCGCCCGCATCGCGGCAGGAGAAGGGCCGATGAAGGTTATTTGATGGTCGGCGCAGATTTCGGCAAATCGGGCGTTTTCGGCGAGGAAGCCGTAACCGGGGTGAATGGCTGCTGCGTTGCGCGTCAGGGCAGCCGCGATGATGTTGGGGATGTTTAAATAGCTTTTGCTGCTGGTGGGGGGGCCGATGCAAACGGCTTCGTCTGCCAACTGGACGTGCAAGGCGTGTTTATCTACGGTGGAGTGTACGGCGACCGTGGCAATCCCCATTTCCTCGCAGGTCCGCAATATGCGGAGAGCTATTTCTCCCCGATTAGCGATTAAAATTTTCGAGAACCCCATCTTCGCTGCTTAATTCACTCAATATTCTGTACAATAATGCCTTTCGGTATGTTCTGGATAATCGTTTTCCAGAAATTGTTCACAAAAATTTATTTTACATTTGGCTGGTAGTGGTGCTATGATTGTAAATCGGCGGTGTCAAAGGGCAAGTCACAAGTTAAATGTCAGGAACCTCAACCTGTGAATCTTTAACTCGTAACGCAAAAATCCCGGAGATTGCTAGAAAGAGCGGATGTGGCGGAATTGGTATACGCGCACGCTTGAGGTGCGTGTGGCATTATGTCCTTGCGAGTTCGAGTCTCGCCATCCGCATTGAAGAATATATAAAACAACTGTTGACAGTTTTTGCTGTCGGCAGTTGTTTTTTATTAAGTGGTTTTTTCGATCGAGGCTTCTTACCAGGAAGTGCGATATATTTTTTTACATTCGTATAATAATTAGTTGTGGAAGGGCGATCGAACCTAGCATTCTTTATTTCCCGTGTCACTAACCTAATGGTATAGTTGGCAGTACGGTTGCAGAGTTCAGATAGGGTACCTTTATTTAAATAAATAATATGTCTAAGCAACCGATAATTATCACCTGTGCAATAACTGGTCATCGCACTACTAGAGAAATAGCTCCTATCCCGTTAACGCCAGAACAACAAGCAAAATCTGCTCAAGAAGCAGTTGAACATGGAGCGGCGATTATACACCTGCATGTTCGTGGCGATAATGGCGAAGAATCTCTCGATCCAGATCGATATTATGAAGCTATTTCTAAGCTCAAACAAATTGTGCCTACTCCGCTCATCGAAATCACCCCACGTGGAACAGACAGGTTAGCACAAGGACCCGAAAAATTTGAACGGGGTAATTTGGTGAAAATATCTTCTGCCATGTGGGGGAATAAACCTGAACTCCAGCCTGAGATGTGTGCGCTCAACCTGTCAACACGGAATATTGATGAAAAAACAATCATCCTAAACCCGCCACATGATGTAAGAGAGCAGATTGAGCGTATTTACAGTTTAGGGCTGATTCCTAGATGCGATATTTACGATCTGGGAGATATCCGAGTAGCCTTAGAATTGCTGGAAAAAGGTATCTTAAAAGAGGCGCTTCATTTCCTCCTCATTTTAGGAAGTTATTCAGGGATTGGAGCGACATCTCAAAATCTGGAGTACATGGTTAAGCAATTGCCAGAACAATGTCACTGGACAGCATTGGGTGCTGGCAGTCGATATAACTATTTTATAGCAGAACAAGCTATTCTACTTGGGGGGCATATTCGCACAGGATTTGAGGACGAAACCTATGTCCGTAAAGGACAAAAAGCGAAATCAAATGCAGAATTAGTGGCGAATTTAAGAGGTATTTGCGAAAAATTAGGGCATCCCATCGCAACACCTGAGCAAGCTCGCCAAATTCTTGGGATGCAACAGCAGCCACAGCACTCATTCTGACGGTTCGCTCATTTTAAGCTAAGTTTCCAGAATTGGCCGCGACAGAATCTGGTTTCCAGCCGTCGTTTCAAAACTCCTGTAATGAAGCGTGAATTTAGATGCCCACTACCCTCTTTCTTCATAATTTTTACCATGACACAAGTAAGTGTTAGCAGTATTTTAGGTGTATTACATTTGTTTCCGATTGGCATAATTGTTGGAATTATTTCTGCTCTCCTTGGTATTGGAGGCGGCTTACTTTATGTTCCAGCCCTTGCAGCCGTTGGCGCGTCACCTATTCAGTCTGTTGCAACGAGCTTAGTTGCAATTAGCCTTGGCGCACTTTCTGGAACAATCCAGAATTGGAAAATGAACTCACTTAAAATTGAAACGGTTTCCTTATTAACATTCCCGGCAATGCTAACAACCGAAATAGGAGTTGCCATTGCTAATGCTTTACCTAGTAAATGGCTCTTATTGAGTTTTGCTGCTCTCCAAATAACTGCAATCTGGCTGATCAACTTGAAAAAGCAACTTCAAAAAGAAGAGAAAAAAGCAGCAAAAATTGATTTCTCTGAATCGCCCGCAAATTCAACAGCGCCACTTTTAAAAACTCAAGGCATTGGACTGATAGCTGGAGTTTTATCTGGTTTGTTTGGAGTAGGTGGAGGGATTGTGATGGTTCCCCTGCAAGTTCTGTTTCTTAAAATGCCCATTAAAGAAGCTGTACAAACCAGCTACGGAGCTATTGTACTAATTTCATTATGGGCAGTCAGTCGTTATGTCATCGCCGATTCTAGTAATGTATTGATAGTACCAGGATTGATGCTGGGTTTGGGCTCGTTATTTGGCGCAAATTTTGGTGCTCGGCTGTTGCCAAAATTGTCAGATAAATTAGTCAGATTTCTATTTACCGGGTTGTTGATTTTTTTAGCGGTCTATATGTCGTTACAAGCTTGGGATCTGTAAGTTTCAACATACAGCACTTTTTAGGTATAGCAACCGCGAAGATATTCGGGACGTTCTTAATCGCTGGAACGATTGCTATTATAGCCTTTTTTAGGTAAATGAGGTGCGCCGCTATCTAAAATTTGCAAGTTCAATCTAACAGGTCGCAGCGCGTGATTTTTCTGACCTTCCTCTGCCAGGTTTTCTGCTACTACCTCGCAAACTTGCAGAAACCCCGAATCTAGCAATTCTAAGTTAGCGTGTAATATCTGCGGTTCCTCACTTTTGGGACAAGTCAGGAGTGTCTCAATCAATTGCAGATAAACTTGGGTGCGGGTTTCATCCATTGTGGGCAGTTGTGAATAACACCGATGTTTATTTGATCACGATTGGTGGTTTGGCGGTTGACGCTCCCCCGTATCAATTTCTACCCCATCCCGAACAAGTAATGGAAATTACCCTCTCCCACAGAGTTTTTAAGCGTATTGATAATTTTCCTTGTATTATCGTGAGGCCCTTCAACATAACAAGGTTTTCCATTGCGACCGAATTTCAAGCCAATTTCGCTGGTTGATTCTCCTAAATGAGCCTTCGACTGCTCGAAATCGCGATGCGGTTCAAAGCCTAATATTTTGGCATAAGCGATCGCGCCCCAAACCAGGGCTTGTGCTTGCTCTAAACTAATCTCCTCGTATTCTTGCATAAACTGCGAGTAAGAAAGCTGAACGAAATTTTTATATTGGCTATCGTTGCAGTTACGTGGCGGCATGGCATCCTTAACTCCCAAACACCAGTAGTCGATCAAATAAGAGGCTGTAACAAAACGATTGTATCCCTTGGAACGGGTAACCACCACTAAACCCAAACCGCTCGTTTCAGAGGTTTCATTCCCCAACAATACCTTCGCAAAATTTACATCCACGAGACATTGAGCAACGGGCAATAACTCTCCTTTTTCGGCGCTAGCGAGGGCTGTTTGTTCTGCCTGAGATTGAAGAAAGGTACTGACTTCGGATGCTTTCAATCCTAACTTTCGGGCAATTTGTTTGGGCGTTAATTGGCGATCGCGCAGGTTGAGAATTTCTTGTTCTTGTTCGGGCTGCATAGTTTTTCTATTGCCGTCAGGGCTGGGTTCGAGCTGAGTCGATCATTGTACCGCGTTTTTGCGACCAACTTCGTAACATTGCAAAGATTGAAAAAAAAACCCGGTTTCTTTGATGGTGCGAGTGGCGAGAAACCTCGATTAGCCCGATAGTCCGCCAGGGGTTGAAACCCCTGTCTCATAGCAAAAGTCCTCTTCAGAGGACTAAAAAGTTTTTCATTTTTATCTCGGATTTTCAGTCGGTTTCAACCGACTTTCGCTATTAGCCAGGGGTTTCAACCCCTGGCGGTTGTGGCAACACCGCTAGAATGCAAGCAACATAGGAAAAAACCCGGTTTTTTCTAATTTTGTGCTAATTCCGGCGGCCGCCCCATCAAGCCTGTCATAAGCCGCAAGGCTAAAAACCTCACTGGGGGAATTGTCCGCAAACACCACAATCCCAAGCGGCGAAATGCTACAATTGGCAGCCAAGTATTAGAAAATAATCTGTCTAGAAAATCGGTAAATCCTAACACGATTAAATTCTCTTTTTTCCGCCAGTTGTGATACCGTTTCAATACTCGCAAGTCGCCGATATCTTCGCCTTTTTGGTGCGCTTGCTGCAAGATTTGGGCGATCGCCCCTGCGTCTCGAATACCCATATTTAATCCCTGGCCGCCCACGGGATGGCAGCAGTGGGCGGCGTCGCCAATTAGTGCTAATCTGGGCAAAACGTAGCGATCGCTCTGCATTAACTGCACCGGAAACAAAAAGCGATCGCTCTCCAATTCCAAACGCCCCAAAAGCCCGCCCGTGCGCTGTTCCAACAAACTCAAAAACTCTGTTTCATCCATTTGTTGCAAAGCTTTTGCTTCCGCGTGGGGTGCTGTCCAAACTACTTGACAGCGGTTCCCAGGTAATGGTAAGACTCCCATCGGGCCGCTCGGCCAAAAGCGCTCAAAAGCGATATCATTGTGCGGTTTTTCTGCTTTAATAGTGATAGCAACGCAGGATTGCCAGTATTTCCAGCCGCGAGTGCTGATGTTGGCTTCCGTGCGGATGCGCGATCGCGAACCGTCGGCGGCGACTAATAATTTGGTGCGAATAGTCCGAGTTTCGCCGTTTTGTTTGACTTCTATTTCCGCGCAATCGGTTAAATATTTTACCTCGACTACTTCCGCCGGACAAACCCAACTAAAATTCGGGTTTTTTGCCAAAGATTCTTGCAAAGCTGACAGCATGACTCCGTGCTCGCCAACGTAACCTAAAGCTGTTTTTGGTACAGGCAATTTGCCAGTATTTCCCAAATCCGGGCGGTGGAATTCGACGACACCGGGATAGTCGCCGTCGCAGAGGCTAATTTGCTCGAAGGTGGTGATTTGCGGCAAGATTTGCTGCCACACGCCGATACCTTCTAAGATCATTCCTGATAGCAGGGTGATTGCATAGGCTTGTTTTTTGGCTGCGGCGGCGGCGGGGAGTTGGGTTTCAATTATAGCGATTTTTAATCCAGAATCTTTTAACGCGCTGGCTAAGGTGGCCCCCACTATGCCGCCTCCGACGATGGCTATATCAAAGTCGAGTGTCGGTGTTTGCGTCGAGGCTGTGGTTGGAGAAAGTTGGTTTACAGGCATTTTCAAGGAAATTTGTCAAAGTTAATTGGATTGTTACTTTTTTATTGTAAAGAATTATTTCGATTTAGGGCGATCGAGAAGAGGAGACTATCGGCATTCGTGAAAATCAAGGTTTTCAGACTACGAGATCAAAATGCAAGTCTTGGATGCACTCGCCACCTCAGAAACCCGGTTTCTTCCTATATTTCTCGTCACTAAACGCAAAACTCGTAGAAACTAGCCCCCCCCATGCAGGGCGGTTTCATTTTCTTGTAGGGGCAAACCCCCCGTGGTTGCCCCGATGCCTGAAATGCCCATGAAATCATCTGTGGGTGGGGCGGGCACGGGGGCACCGCCCCTACAAAAGCCTGGTTTTCCTGAGAATTAAACAGCCCTGCCGCCCGATGGGTAAGCCCTGAAACTAATGACTAATGACTAATGACTAATGACTAATGAATGCTGACCATTTCCTTTGTGTTTTCGGCAGCCAGCGCTGATACTTTCTGGCAAAGAGGAATCTCGATGACAAACTCTGCACCTTTCCCGGGCGCGGAAATACACTGCACTTTGCCTCGGTGTTTTTCAACTATAATCTGATAGCTGATAGACAGTCCCAATCCGGTGCCTTTGCCGACGGGTTTAGTAGTATAAAATGGGTCGAACAACTTGCCAATAACTTCTTGATTGATTCCCTTCCCGTTGTCGGCAATCCGAATTGTTACTGTGTCTGAATTGGCACTGGTGCTAATCCGAATTCTGTTGGGGCGAGAAGATGTTTCCTTTGAAGAATGATTGCTGTTGTAATCTTCGAGGGCGTCGATCGCATTTCCTAAAAGATTCATAAATACTTGATTGAGCTGACCTACATAACACTCAACTTTTGGGAAGTTGCCGTAGTCTTTGATAATCTCAATAGCGGGACGAAGTACATTAGCTTTGATCCGGTGCTGCAAAATTAGCAAAGTGCTTTCGATTCCTTCGTGAATGTCTACTCGCTTCATCTGCGATTCGTCGAGTCGGGAAAAGTTACGCAAGGATACAACTAAGTCGCGGATGCGATCGGCTCCTACTTTCATTGATTCCAAAATCTTCGTAAAGTCTTCCATTAAGAAATCAACTTCAATATCTTCGGCTGCTTCTACAATTTCTGGGACGGGATTTGGGTATTTTTCCTGGTAAAGGTGGAGCAAACTGAGTAAGTCTGTGGCGTATTGGCTGGCGTGGGTGATGTTGCCGTAGATGAAGTTAATCGGATTGTTAATTTCGTGGGCGACGCCGGCGACTAGCTGCCCGAGAGAAGAGATTTTTTCTGTTTGGATGAGTTTAGTTTGTGCTTGGTGCAACTCGTAAACAGCTTTTTCGAGCTCGGCTGCTTGCACTCGATACTGTCCCTCGGACTGCTTGAGTGCTTCCAAAACTTCCACCCGATCGCTAATATCGGTGTGAGTTCCCACCCACTCGCGAACGCTGCCGTCGGCGGCCAAAATGGGGACGCCCCGCACCCAGAAGTATCTGTAGCTGCCGTCAGCAGCCCGCAAGCGGTGCTCGACTTCGTAGAGACTTTTTGTTTCTATGGCCCGCATCCAAGCTTGTATTGTGCGATCGCGATCTTCTGGGTGCACTGATTTTATCCAGTAGTCCTTGTCTTCAGAACTCAAGCCCGTATAAGCTATCCAATCAGGCTCAGGTTTCTCGGCGATTCCGTTAGCGTCTGTCATCCAAACCATCTGTGCGGTGGCCATTGCCAGCGATCGATATCTTTTCTCGCTCAGACGCACAGATTCTTCGGCTTCTCGGCTGGCTGTCACGTCGCGCAAAATAGCTGTGAATATGATTTCGCCTGCAACTTCGAGTTTGGAAATAGAAGCTTCGGCGGGAAATTGCGTACCGTCTCGGCGGCGGGCGAAAATTTCTTTGCGGTTGCCCATTTTTCGGGCTTGTTTAACGCCGCCGCTGAAATTACTGACGAGGAGACTGTGAAGGGTGGCAAAAGCTTCGGGCAACAGGAGGCTCAGGGATTGTCCGATCGCCTCCGCTGCACTCCACCCGAAAATCCGTTCTGCACCTTGGTTGAACAGGATAATTTTTTGCTCAGCATCCACGGAAATAATCGCGTCGTCGGCAATTTCTACAATGCCGGCGAAACGAGCTTGAGACACTTGCAGCGCTTGTTCAGCTTGTTTGCGATCGCTAATGTCGCGGGCGATAGTGGAAATGTATGTGAGTTTGTCGTCCGGTGCGGAGTGGGAGATGATGACTTGGCTGATGGGAATTTCGAGTCCCGATGTTGACACGAAAGCGGTTTCTCCGCTCCAAACGCCCCCAGAAACAGCGGTGGCGATCGCTTGATTCAAATTGCTGCGGGCTGACGCTGCCGTGAATTCTGCAACTTGTCGGTGGGATATATCTTCGTTTTCGTCTATACCCACCATTTTTCTGCCTGCTTTGTTGATGTAAACAGCGCGTCCTTCGAGGTTGCAGATACCTACAAAATCCGGGGTTGCTTCCAGAATTGCTGCCAGACTTCTGTTGGCGATTTCTGCTTGTTTGCTCTCAGTAATATCCCGCGCGATGCTAACTATACCGCTGATCTTTCCTAGCCCGTCCCGGTAAGCACTTTTTGTAGAAAGAAATGTCCTCAAGTTGCCTTTAACTGGCAGCTCTTCTTCGATCGCTTGGGTTTTTCCCGCTGTCATAATTGGGCGATCGGTTTTCCTAATGTTACCCGCAATTTCCGGCGGAAATAACTCGCTGTCATCTCTGCCGATAATGTCGTCTACAGACTTGCCAATTATACTGGCTCCTGCAGCATTCAGCATCAGGTAACGGCCATGAATATCTTTGACAAATAAGGCGGCAGGCGTACTGTTGATGACTGCAAACAACAGGTTGTAGTTTTTTTGAAGTGCCTGCTTTGTTGTTTGAGAGTCGAGAATTTCCTGCTGCAATTGCTCGTTGGCGATTTGTAGTTGGATAGTTCGTTTCTCAACTTTAGTTTCTAAGTCTGATTTAGCTTTCCTAAGTCCCTGTTCCGCTCGATACCGCTTCCGGTCAGCGCTGCAGAGAGTTTTGGCATTCTGCCAAATCAGAACTGTAAAAATAATCACGTTCAATACGCTTAACAGCGATATCCCTACCTCCGGCGTGTAGGCTTGTAACCGCTCTCCCGATATGATGAAATAACCTACTAAAGGTGGGATAATGATTGCCCGTGGCAATAAGCGCCTCGCCATGATGCCGCCCGCGCGATCGCTGGTCATTACTGCTATCAATCCTCGCTCTGGACTGGCAAATAAAATGCCGAAGCTCAGCAACATAAATGCTGCCGACGTGTGCAAAGCCATCCCTGTATAATTGCCAATTTGGTAAAATAAAGCTTTGTCGTAGATGTAGCCTATCAAACCCATAAATCCAATTAAAAATGCACAACAGCTTAAGATTTGAATCCGCAGGTATTTAGGCCGATGTTCTGACAGCAGCAGCAGGGCTGTTCCCAGCAATAAAAAAGCACCAGCAGTATTCGGAGCCATGCGTCCTGGTATTCCGGCGCTTGTCAAGGTGTAACTTTCTTTAAATAGCAATTTGTCGATGCCTAAGTCTACATTAAAACTATATTGAACTAGGGTTAATAGGCTAATTAATATAATTAAAAATGAACATCCAAAAATTAAAAGTTTATGATTTTTTTGATACTTTCTTGCTGTTAATTTGGCGCGCCGGTTCTGTTGGATGAACAGAGAAAACCCGCCCAAAATAAAGCAGACCGCAGAATTGGCTTTCATCGTCACGAGTCCGGGCAGAATGCTTTTTAACAGTTGCAGATCGAATATCCAACCCAAAAGGACTGTACAGCCGATCGCGATTACTGCAATACTCGCTTTTTTGGAAAAAGACTCGACAGCAGCCATTCGGGTTGAGGGCGTTTGCCGTTGTTGTGCTCGTTCAAAAACTTCCAATTTCTCGATCCCTCTAATTATGGGGTTTCTATGTATCTAAGGTAACAATAAACACTCTAGTGATATTGTTGTCCGCTATACAAAGCTGCTTAAAATTTTTTCAAAGCTTTTAAGCATAAAATATTAATTATATTATCTAACTGTAGATAGATAGTCAACAGAAGCTTGAAGGCTCTTATGTAGAAGGCATTCGGCAGAATTTAACAATTTTTATTGCTTGTAAGTTAAAACAAAAAATTGCTTGTTGTTTGTTCCTTGTTGCTTGTTGCTTAAGGCTTCAGCCTTGTTGCTTAAGGCTTCAGCCTTCTTCCTTGGAAATTAGGGCCCGATCGCGCGGCAAGACCGAGTGTTTTTACTCAGTACATCGAGGCGTAATAGTAGCGGATTAGTCGATCGGCAACAAGATCACTCGCATTGTAAACCGGCTGCTGTGGCTGTGGGAAATGCGATCGGCAGAACAGATAAGACTCGGCGGTTGAAACCGCTACTGCACAAACAAAGTCCCAGCAGAGAGGGACTAAAGAGGGGATATTAAAGTCGGGTTTGGTAACTGTCAACTGTCAACTGTCAACTGTCAAATGACAACTCACTCCCAAGTTTTGAAGTGCTTGCAAAGCTTCGGTTGCTGAGGGGTAACGCTGGGGGAAATGGTAAAGCACCATCTGGTCTAAAACGCGAGCCAACTCCGGGGTGACAGTTGCATTTTTCTGCCAGATGAGATTGCCTAAATTATCAACTCTGAGTTGTTTCGGGCGCATTCCTGTCAAGGCTTGAATCCCGATGAGCCCGACAGCATAGATGTCGCTGCACAATTTCGGTGAGCCGATGGCTTGTTCGGGAGGAATATAATCTTGCTGAGTCCCACCGCGCGATTTCGTTTGACCGATGCTGTTTTGTGAAGTGTTGATTTCTTTAACGGCCCCAAAGTCAATTAATACAATCTTGCCATCTGATGTCCGCCTGATTAAGTTTTGAGGGTGAACGTCGCGGTGAATTACATCTTGTTTGTGAACAAAAACAAGCACTTCCAAGATATCTTTCAACAAATCAATAACCTGATGTTCTTCCCAAGGTTGACCTTCGATTAGTTCTTGATACAGCGGTTGCCCTTCGATGAATTGATAGACTAAATAAAAATACCCATCTTCTTCAAAACGAGCTAACAATTCTGGTATCCGATCGTGTTGGCCCAATCGATATAAAACCCGCGTTTCTCGATCGAATAGGTGGCTGGTTCTCTCACACTGGCTTTTCAGGCGCTTGACGAGGCACAAAGGTCGATCGGGCAAATTTTCATCTTCAGCCAGATAGGTATCGCTGTACTCGGTGCTGACCAAATGTTCTCTGATTCGGTAACGCATCCGCAGCAGCTTTTGCAATATCGGATCGACAGAATTAGCTGGCTGTGTGCCTTTTTGTACAGATCTCATGATGCAGTCCCAAAGATTTGCTCCGACTACTCTTTCTTCTTCGCCAAGAATTCCTGCTTGTCTCAGTACCTTGGTGAGATATTTCCACAAGTTGTAGCCGACATACCGCCCCAGGTAGCCCACTGTATACCCGCGGGCGATCGGATCGTTTTGCTGAATTTCTTGGTACGTCAAACCCCCTACAACGCCTCGAATTATCGACTGTTGCAACCGACTTAGGTGTTTTTCCGTTTGTTCGTATACCAGATTGTCCAAAAAAATTATGGCTTCTTCTACCGTCATAGTTTCATGGCTTAAGTTAGTTGTAAACGCTCTGGACATCTTTTTTTCTAAAATAGCAACTTGCCACGGATAAGGTACAGATTTTCACTCACCAATTACCCAGTACCCATTGGGTTGCGATCGGGGAACTGAAAACTGCTGTATTTAGCTTATACATGATTTAACTTTACTTTGATAGCTTGTCTACTTATTGCAATATATTTTTACAAATATGACTTTTATGATTTTAAATTATGAATTTTATGAATTGACATTATAAGGAGTTTGGGTTATTATAAAAATTAAATTTTTAAGGTAAGTAAATCTCTGATGTTTTAAAAAATATACCCGTTATAACCGCCCCGCTTAATGGGGGACAATAGATCTGAAAGCGTTACTTGGTCGATCGCCAATCCAACGCCATGAATTCCAACGCTATCTAAGGCTTTGTGGAAGATATAACGTCGGCTCAACTTCCAAGCCGCAGGATATCCGTTCATAAATTTTCATCATTTTTCATAGGTTTGTAGTGAGGGCGCAGAGTCTTCTTCAATGGAGATTAAGGACTAAAGTCCTTACTACAAACAACGTCACATTTCGGGAAGATTACAATTTTTTTAACTTATGTTAGGCATCAACACGAATCCTACCGATCGCCCTTTTTTCATTCAACAGCCAAACGCGATCGCCACATCAGCATTTCCGGTTAACAACGACTTGTCCAACCGAGCGATCGAGTATCCATTCAATGTTTCTAGTTATAGTGCTGAATCTAGCTTTCCTAATCTCCCAGCATTCAGCACCGACCCACAGGCACAAACTACGGATTTAATTGTAGCTGATGCCAGGGCTGACTTCAGTTACTCTGTGAGTGATGCTCAACTCAAACCGCAGTCACAGTCAGCGAGTCCAAACACAGATCCCCTAACGGGAACGATATCTGCCTCTCAGTTGAATTTCTCTGATTCAGATAACTCTCTTTTGACAGCTCGTAATGTTGTTGGCGTTCAGAACGGTAGCATCAGCTTAACGGAGTTCGTGGGGACAGGCGATATCGACGATTTCTACCGATTCGATATCAACACTAATAGCAATTTTAGCCTGCGTCTCGACGGTTTGACGGCGGATGCTGACGTAAAGTTAATTCAAGATAGAAACCGCAACGGTGTTTTTGATTTTGGGGAAACTATTGACTCCTCTCTTGAGATTGGCACCGTCCCCGATGTCATTAATGTATCCAATCTGGCTCCAGGGACATACTATGTCCAAGTCTCTAGCTTCTTAAACAACTCTACCAATTACAACCTGACTCTTTCTGCAACACCTGTTCCTGTATTGCCCGATATTCCTACACCTAACGGTGCTTTTAATCGCAATTACGGCTATGGTTTAGTCAATGCAAATGCAGCAGTTACCCGCACCCTGAACCGCTCAACTCTCTTCCCTGATGTTCCTAACTTGAGCGAAAATAATTGGGGGGTAGACGCTATAAATGCACCAGAACTTTGGGATCAGAACATTACAGGAAATGGGATTGTTGTAGCTGTTCTCGATACTGGTGTTGACTACTACCATCCCGACTTAGATAATAATATTTGGCAGAACGCTGATGAAATTGCGGAAAATGGCATTGATGACGATCGCAACGGATTTATTGATGATATTCGGGGTTGGGATTTTGTGGTTAACGACAACAACCCAATGGATCTGGATTTCGACGGTCACGGGACTCACATAGCAGGTGCGATCGCCGCGGAACGAAATGATTTTGGGATCACAGGAGTTGCCTACAATGCCAAGATTATGCCTGTCAGAGTGTTGCCCGTCTTTGGTGGCGGCGAGTGGAATAATGTTGCTGCAGGAATCCGCTATGCTGCTGATAATGGAGCAAATGTAATTAACCTCAGCTTGGGAAATGAGTTTTACCCTCCCAACCTGGTGAATGACGCAATTGAGTATGCAAATAACAAAGGCTCTGTTGTTGTTATGTCAGCCGGAAATTTGGGTTTTAGCCAACCAGATTATCCAGCTCGTAATGCCGATCGCTGGGGAATTGCCGTGGGCAGTATTGATATAAACGGCAGGATGGCTGACACCTCGAACGGGGCGGGTTCCACACCTTTGGATTACGTAGTTGCTCCGGGAGTAGACATCTATTCTACAACTCCCTATAGCACCTATGACACCCTAACTGGCACATCTATGGCAACGCCACAGGTAGCGGGTGTAGCCGCTTTAGTTTTGAATGTTAATCCGACTTTAACTCCGGCTCAAGTTGAGTACATTTTGACAACAACAGCTAATCCAAATGGGTTGACAGTATAGGATCGATCGGGTAAATGAGGTACGCCTGGGCATCGATGCACCGATCCACCGATGCACTGGTGGTTCCTTCCCCTTCCCTGAATTGGGAATTGGTAAGCGCGTACCTCACGAGTCTTGAGAACCGCTATAGTCGGGGCAATTTGCCTGTGGCATTGGTGTCAACAAAAACAAATCATTTGCTAAATCACTTTTACTCAGAGGAGCATCATGTTTAAACTTGGAAAAACCACCCTAGCATTAATCGCCGTATCTGTTGCTGTTTTGCAGCCAGCTTTTCTGGCTCGCGCACAAGAAACCAGCAGCGAACTCAGGCAACTACAAACCTTATTAGAAGCTAAGAAATGGGACGACGCCGATCGCGAAACCGTCTCTTTACTCCGCAACAACCCCACGTCTTGTCCGAACCTCCGCGCGATCGACCAATTGTGGATGCAACACAGCAATAACAAATACGGTTTGACCCCGCAGTTAGAGATTTGGCAGAAGGCGGGCAAGGGTTTAAATTGTCAAAGTTGCGAAGGTGAAATTAAAGAATTTAGCGAAAAGGTAGGATGGAAACTAGGCCAGCAAGTAACTCCTATGCTAGGGGATTTTCCAGCTCAGTACCCAACTGTTGCTGCATTAGGTTGGCAAAGCTACGTGGATGGAGATGCAACTATGCATATTCTTTTTGGCAACCGGAATACATGGCAAGCGTGGAAAGTTCAAGGTTATAACTTGTTCTCTACTTTTGCTAATTGCGGGAAGTAAGTAGACCAACCTAAAAAAACAGAACACCCAGATACCCGACTTCTTTTTTAAGAAGTCGGGTATCTAAAGCGCGAGAGCGTTTTACGTTTTTTTGCTTTCCTACTTCTGCTTCCTTTAAAAAGCTATTATTGTTGAAGGATCAGGCAATTTATATGTGCTGATAAATATATGAGCCAAGCAGATTATCAAAAGGCATTAAAACAGATAGAAACTGGAGATTTAGCAGGAGCTCTGCAAAGCCTCGATCGCATTATCAAAAAAAATCCTAAGTTCGCACAAGCTTATCGGCCCCGAGCACAAGTGCGCGCAAAACTCCAGGATTTGAAAGGTGCGATCGCCGATTACAAGGAAGCGATGCGCTTACAGCCGACGGCTATGTCATTTGGGGAACGGGTCTCAATTCAGTCGCAGATCATCGACCTCGAAAATGCGATCGCAGACACGCGCTTGCTAAATTCGGCCCAACACCTGTCGTCTCCGCTTTTCTTCGAGGAAGCGCGGGGTAAGGTCGATCGCGGCGAATATTCAGAAGCTTTGTCCGACCTCGATTTAGTATTGCAAATGCAGCCCGATCGCGCTGAAGCTTTTTGTCAGCGGGCCCAGGTTCACGCCAAGCTGGGAAACCCCGCATCAGCAGTTGAGGATATCGCCCGCGCTTTGCAACTCGAACCGGATAATCGCGAATTTCGGCTTGCTAGAGGCATCGTGCGCTTGTCTGCGGGAGATGGAGCCGGGGCGATCGCAGATTTCACACACTTAATGCAGTTCGAGAGCGATCGCACTCGGCTGTTTTTGCACAGGGGACACGGGTATCGCTTGCTGGGAGACTTGGAAAAAGCTTTCAAAGATTACTCGAATGCGATCGCCATGTGCGATCGCGATGCAGAAGCTTTTGCCAGTCGCGCGGGCGTAGCCGAAGCATCGGGGGATATAGAAGGGGCGATCGCCGATTTCCAGCAAGCCGCGGCGCTGTGGCTCAATCAGGGAAATTGGGAAGCTCACAAACGGGCGATCGCGCAAGCTAAAAAAGCGGCGGAAGCAAGCATCATTCGAGTGCCGATTAAATATCGTTGGGGAGGAGTTCCAATAGTTGAAGTTGTCTTAAATAATGGTTGTGCTTTTACATTCGATCTGCTTTTGGATACAGGAGCAAGCAGGACACTAATTACGAAACAAATGGCCGCTCTCCTAAAAATTGTGCCGTCTGGAACCTGTCAGTCGATGATTGCTGATGGTAGCGTTGTAACGTTTGACTTAGGTTGGGTGCAATCTTTAGCAGTGCAAACTGCCGTTGTATGCAACATTCAAATTGCGATCGGTGATAATCGGATAACCTATGGGCTTTTAGGACAAGATTTTCTAGCTCGTTATAATGTGCGAATTCTCGAAAACCAAGTAGAATTTCATACCCGATAATCTCTGCTCTCTTAGTCTGCGGAGGCAGACTTCGTTTGACTTGCAGAGCGGTTTCCACCGCCGAGTTTCAACCGCCGAATTAATTTTTTATCTTATTCACATAGCCCCACAAACTATAATCTCGACTCAGCCAACCCCGGAAAAAAACCATCTGAGTCGGATCTTCTTGCACCCGTTTGTAGCGGTAAATAATTCGTTCATTAATCATTTGCAGCGCGGTATTTCTATTATTTGCCCCTTTCAGCGCTTCCTTGGTGCGCGAGTCAAAAACTCCCGTTTGCGGCAATCCTAACGCTTGCTGGAGAAAGGTAATAGAGTTATTAATACCGAAATTAACGGCGGTGTCAAACATGACGATCGCCAAAGCCGGTTGCATCGTGCCCGAGAGGCTCGAATCCCAGTAATGTTTATAAATTTCTAGGAGCTCTGCTTCCGACATCTGCGTCACGTCGAGGGGCGGAAGCCCACGACTGTAGCGGTAGGCGTTGTATTCCGTTTGCAAAACGCCCCGATAAGTTCTGCCGCCCTTATCGGCAGGGTGATTGCTGAATCCACCCTCAAAATAGAGGGTGAAATAAAGAGCAGTTTGAAATAATTTCTGCCGAAAGCTGGCTGTCTGCTGCTGCTGTGCGAAAGTCTTTTGGGCAAAGGGTAAGGGGATTGCTAAGGTTAACAAGAGTATCCCCAGCAGGAGGTTTGGTTTCCACTTGATGTTATGTTGGCGCTGTGTCGCTTGCTTGTCGCTCATAAATTCTGTGTGACGATCGCCCGTAATTCCGCTAAAACTGCTACTCTTCAAAATAATATAGATTCAACCTTTAACTTGATAGCACAGATAGGCCGCCAAATGAATTCCGATTTTCCCAACCAATCCGAAACACCCCAATTTGAAGATGCTGCATCGCTGACAGTCGTTGCAGAAACCTATTACTCTCAAGGCAATTTAGCAGCAGCCGTCGCTGCTTGTCGCCGAGCTCTGGAATTGCAACCGGATTGGGCGGCGGCTTACGTGACAATGGGCAATGTGCAGCAAGCAAGCGGCCAAATTGAGGAAGCTATGCGGTTTTATTCCGAGGCGATCGCTCTGAATCCCGATTTTGCTGAGGCTTATGCTAATTTGGGCAGTATGCTCTACAAACAAGGGCATTTGGTGGAGGCTATTGTCAATTACGAAAAGGCGATCGAACTTAAACCTAATTTGGCTGCTGCTTACTGGAATTTGGCAGGGGCACTGAAACAGCAGGGGCAGCCGGATGCAGCGGTAGCATACGAGCAAAAAGCTCTCGAACTCAATCCCCAGCTTGCTGAGGTAGATTTTCACTTAAATTTAGGAGATAAATTAGCGCGGCAAGGGAAGTTAGATGAGGCGGTGGCTGCATGGCAGCAGGCGATCGCATTCAAACCCGATTTAGCCGAAGCATACTGTCAAATTGGCCGAGTTTTGCGCCACCAGGGTCAATTTAAAGACGCAATACCCAACCTTCAAAAAGCCCTAGAAATTAAACCAGATTTTATTTCTGCCCACCAACATTTGTGCGGCATCCTCAGAGATACTAGCAATTTAGCTGCCGCGCGGCAAGCCGTGCACCAATACAGCCAAATGTGTGGCGAGACAGATCCAATTATGACCGCGATTTACTCGATCAGCACCTATCAAGTGTCGGGATTAAATCAAATTGCGGGCGATCGATTTTTAGAGCTAGAGTCGTACTTGCAGCAAAACTTAGAAACCGCTAGCCCGGTGGAAATTAAATCGCTTTATGCAAACTTGTTATTCAGCACGCCCTATTTGCGAGATGACTTGGCAGCCAACTCACAACTTTACAGATTAATTGCCCAAAAGTATATCGACCAATGTATTAAACCTAATTTTTCTCAACCCGCAAATTACAGTTTCAAACCAAGTGTTCCATCCAGCAAGTTAAAAATCGGCTTTTTGTCCAATCACTTCAGCCGCCATTCTGTAGGTTGGTGCAGCGCTGACATCATTCGCGAATTGTCCGACATCACACCGAATGTTTATTTGTACGCTTCCGAAAGAATTACTCCTGACGATCGCACTCAGCAATTTGAAACTTGGGGCAAACTGACTTTTCCGACAACCTACCCGAACGGACTTGCCAATCCCGCAGAAATTATCGACAAAATTCAGCAAGATGAATTGGACGTTTTAGTTGATTTAGATTCACTCAGCGTACCAGTTCACGCTGACATTCTCTACCAAAAACCCGCACCAGTTTGTGTTTCTTGGCTGGGATTTGACGCCCCTTACCTATCGCCGGAAAATTACTTTCTTACAGACTGGCACTCGCACCCAGCCGGGCGGGAAAAATATTATGACGAGCAGCTAATTAGGATGCCGGATTCCTTTGTAGCGGTGTCCGGTTTTCAGAGGTATGGAGTCGATCCCGTTGCTTTGAGAAGGTCGAATCGGATCGGTTTGGATCAGATAGTTTACCTGTGCGTTGCACCAGGCAGAAAATTCAATCACGAGTTGGTACAAGCCCAAGTTGCGATTCTCAAACAAGTGCCAAACAGTATTTTAATTCACAAAGCTTTAGGCGATGCTGCGGTGTTTGAGGCTGCATATCACCAAGCTTGCGAAGCTGAGAAAGTGAGCAAGCACCGAATTAAGTTTTTGCCAAGGTTTGCTACTGAGGAAGAACACAGAACTATCTATTTGCTGGCCGATGTTTTGTTAGATTCTTATCCTTACAACGGAGGAACTCACACTTTAGAGGCTTTGTGGTTTAATTTGCCAGTGGTGACTCGCACGGGAGAGCAATTTTTGTCGAGAATGGGTTATTCGTTCTTGCAGACTTTGGGAATTGAAACTGGTGTGGCTTGGTCTTGGTCGGAATATGTGGAAGTTGGTGTAAAATTGGGTAAAGAACGTGAATTGAGAAATGCAATTAAAGCACTGTTGGTGAAATCTAAACTTCCAGCCAATTTGTCCCCGCTGTGGAATCCGAAAAAGTTGGCTGGTGATATGTATGCGGTGTTTGAAAAATTAGGTAAAATAGGATAAATGCTGACTAATGACTAATGACTTCAACACAGCCAACTATTAAGTTTTTAAAACAGCCGACTTCGGAAGCTTGGGTAGAACAGGCGATCGCCCATTTGGATACAATCTTATTAGACCATTCTCACTGCGAGCGGAAAGCGGCGGGAGTAGCGTTAAATTTAATGTTTCGCTACCCAGCACGGGAAAAATTGGTGAGGATGCTAACGGCGATCGCCCGCGAAGAATTAGAGCATTTCGAGCAAGTCAACCAGCGGTTAGAAAAGCGCAGCATTGCTTTAGGCCCTTTGGCTGCACCTCCTTACGGTGCTGGTTTGTCCGCCCAAATTCGCAAGCAGGAACCCGAAAGACTTTTGGATTCTTTGTTGGTTTCTGGTTTGATAGAAGCGCGCAGTCACGAACGGTTGGGGCTGCTGGGCGAGCGCTGTCCCGACGCGGAATTAGCTAAGTTTTACCGCAGTTTGATGGCTTCGGAAGCGCGCCATTACGGTGTATATTGGATTTTGGCAACAACTTATTTCGATCGGGATATTGTGATGCAGAGGTTGGAGGAATTATCATTAGTAGAGAGCGAGTTGCTGGCAATACTTCATCCTGAACCGAGAATTCACAGTTAAAAGCTAGGTGCATTTAAAGACTGTAAAACACAAAAAATCAATAATTTTACAGTTGCTAAAGTCAACAAATAAATATTAAGTTGCAACCACTAATGAAAACCCAACATCTCGATTTTTTAATTCGTTCCTGGGAAACGCGCGATCGCGCTGAGGCGTTCTATTTAATTCGGGATGTTTTAGCAGAATACGGTTTAAAATGCGAACCTCATGGGGCAGATCGAGATGTCTATGATGTAGAACTACATTATCACAATCAAGGCGGCGAATTTTGGGTAGTTGAACGGCAGGATAAAATAGTCGGTACGGCGGCTTACTATCCGATTGAGCGCGGTAATAATGCTGTGGAAATTCGCAAAATGTATATTTTGCCCGCAGCAAGAGGACAAGGTTTGGGGAAATTTTTACTGCAAGAATTGGAAAGTACAATTATCGCTCGCGGCTTTGATGAAATCTGGATTGAAACTGCTAGCATTCTCAAAGAAGCTGTGAGAATGTACGAAAATAGCGGATATCTACCGACAACTGGTGTGGAGACGCCAAGGTGCGATCGGGTTTACGTAAAATCTCTAGGTAGAAAAAACCTACAATAAGGTTTGTGTAAACAATGATTAATTTACTCAGTTTCAATCAACAACAGCAAATAGTTTTTCGGGGAGTCATTTCTGCTTTTATCTTCTCCCTTACCTTTGTACTGATTGGTTATTTTGTGATAGCGCTGCCCCTACCGCCCTTCAATACCCCAGAGTCGCGCCTAATTTTCACCCTTCGCTGCCAAATCTTTCCGCTACTGATGTTGTTTGCTGGCATAGTTGCAGTTGGGAACGGTAGATTTAGCAGCGCAGCCATCAACCCTTTAGCAAATGCCGAATCAAAAGCAATGCGGATTCATTTGCGTTATCTGACCAACACGAAGAGAGCAATTTGTGTTGTTTTTTGTAGGCAGTTTAATTCTTTCTACCTTTTTAGATGCTTACAGCATCAAGCTGATTCCAATTTTGGCAACTTTGTTTGTTTTCGGAAGTATAGCGTTTTGGATAGGCTATCTCAAAGATCGGCGCGATCGAGCTTTTGGCCAGCGAGTAACTCTGTATCCTACTATTGCCGTACTAATTTATGATGCTTACCGCGTAGTATTTTTTAATAGCTGAGGGATTTGAGAGTTGTTTGAAATCAGACTTATGCTTTCATTAGTCCTATGAAACCCTAAAACTAGGAGGAAAATAAATGACTATCCCCACAGAAAACTCTCACTCTCAAAATCAGGCTACCAACAAATTGCTAGACGGCCCTAAAGGCGCTAGATTTGTTCAGACAGTGCGGGGAATTTTAAATCCTCTGTATTATTTAGATAATAATTATCAACGCTACGGCGATCTTTTTACCAGCAAATTCAGCAATTTTCCGCCGCAAGTAATTATTAGCCATCCTTTAGCTATTCAAGAAATTTTTACAGCCGATTCCAAACTCTTTGAATCCGGTACGGGAAACCAGATAGCGCTACCTTTAGTAGGCTCCAATTCGTTATTGTTGTTAGATGGCGATCGACATTTGCAGCAGCGCAAACTTTTAATGCCACCTTTTCACGGTGAACGCATGAAAACTTACGGACAAATCATCTGCAATACCACCGAAAAAGTAATTAATAATTGGACTCCTGGTAACTCGGTTATCGCGCAATCAACTATGCAGGAAATTTCCTTGGAAGTAATTTTGCACGCGGTTTTCGGGCTGAGCGAAGGAGAACGCTACCAGCAAATTCAGCAACTAATTACTAATATGTTCAGCCTGTTTAGCAATCCATTAAGCGCTACCTTTTTGTTTATCAAGTCGTTGCAAAAAGATTTAGGTGCTTGGAGTCCTTGGGGAGGATTTATCCGACAAAGACAGCGTTTAGATGAACTGCTTTATCAAGAAATCCGCGATCGCAAAACTCAGTCTGAACCATTGGGCGAAGACATCCTGAGCTTGTTAATTTCAGCTAGTGACGAAGCAGGACAGCCGATGAGCGACGTTGAATTGCGGGATGAATTAATGACAATCTTATTCGCAGGACACGAAACTACAGCCACAGCTTTAGCCTGGGCTTTGTATTGGATTCACTACATCCCAGAAGTCCGTGAAAAACTGCTGCAAGAACTCAATTCTATTAATGTCGAAAATTGCGAGCCGGCGGAAATAAGTAAACTCCCGTATTTGAATGCTGTTTGTTGCGAAACCCTGCGGATTTATCCGATCCTATTTTTTACATTTCCGCGCCTTCTGCAAGCTCCGATGCAGTTAATGGGTTATAATATTCCCCAAGGAATGATACTTTCTACCTGCATTTATTTGGTTCACCACCGACCGGATATTTACCCGGAACCAAAGCGTTTTAAACCAGAACGTTTTCTAGAACGTCAATTTTCGCCTTACGAATATTTGCCGTTTGGGGGAGGGAACCGCCGCTGTATTGGGGCGGCATTTGCCATGTTTGAAATGAAGTTAGTATTGGCGAAAGTGCTGTCGCGATACTCTTTAGAACTTGCAGAAAATCGTCCGGTTTGGCCAGTACGCCGGGGTTTGACAATGGCACCCGCTGGTGGTGTGCGTTTGGTGGTAAAGAGTAGGATTTGAATCCTATCAAATCCGGTGGAGCGAGCGGAGATGATATGATATCAATGCAACGGGTTTTAATTTATTTTTTGCCGCATAGGAATTTCGAGCGCAAATTCCGAACCTTCTCCCAATACAGAATTGCAAGAAAGTTTGCCGCCGTGTTTTTCTACTATAATAGAGTGCGAAATCGCCAATCCTAAGCCAGTTCCTTTGCCAATGGGTTTAGTAGTGAAAAACGGGTCAAACAAGCGCTTTTGCACATCTTCGCTCATCCCGGGGCCGCTGTCAGCTATCCATATGGCAACGCTGTTATTGTCGGTTACTTGGGTGCGAATCGTAATTGCGAGATTTTTGGAGGTGCGATTGGATTCCTTTATCTCCATTTCCAATGCGTCTAGCGCATTGCTCAACAAATTCATAAATACTTGATTTAACTGACCGGGATAACATTCGACTAAAGGCAAATTACCGTATTCTTTAATCACATTAATTGTCGGGTGATCGGTTTTATGTTTCAAGCGGTTTTGCAAAATCAACAGCGTGCTTTCAAGGCCCTCGTGAATGTCAACTTGTTTCATTTCGGCTTCGTCCAGTCTTGAGAAAGTCCGCAAGCTCAAAACTATGTCGCGGATGCGATCGGCTCCGACTTTCATAGATGCTAAAATTTTCGGTAAATCTTCAATAAGATAATCAATTTCAAAGTCTTCCCTTGCATTTACAATTCTTGCGCTAGGCTGCGGGTATTCCTTCTGGTAAAGTTGCAGCATTTTTAGCAAGTTTTGAGTGTATTCGCTGGTGTAGCTGAGATTTCCGTAGATAAAATTAACCGGGTTGTTAATTTCGTGGGCGACACCTGCTACTAACTGGCCCAAACTCGACATTTTTTCACTTTGAATTAATTGAGTTTGGGTGCGTTGGAGTTCGTGTAAAGTTTGTTCTAGCTGTTGAGTTTGAGCTTGAGCTAATCGGGCCGCTGTGCGGGTTTGGGTGTAGAGTTCGGCGTGGTCGATCGCGATCGCAATTTGAGCGACCACCGCTTGCATCAGTTCGACTTCCGATTCGCTCCAATTTCGCATGGATAGGGTCTGATAGCAGGTAATCACCCCAATATCGCCGGAAGCAGTATGAATTGGCAGCGACAGCACGGATTGAAATTTTGAAGCCTGGAAAAGTTCGCGCAATTCTACATCTTCAAAAGTGCTGACATCATCAATTCGCAGAATTTCTCGCCGCAAAATCTGTCGCACTGCGAGACTAGATTTGCTGTCTACAGGATAAGTGCCGAGTATACTCGGCAAATCTGCATTCTTCGCTTCGTAAGTTACGTCCCAAACCGGAGGATTGCTGTTGGGGCGATACCAAGTGAAGATGCACCAATCTAGCTGCATCAAATTGCGAATTTCTTGAACGGCGGTTTCTACAATTGTATCTAAATCTAAAGAAGTGCGGATTTGGTTGGCAATTTGATTGAGCAGTAGTTCTCGCTGAGCTTGCTGTCTGAGCGCTTGTTCCGATCGCACTAAAGTTTCTTCTGCAAGTTTGCGATCTGTTAAATCTTGGATCACTGCTTGGATAATTTTTTCATTTCCAACCTCGATGATTGTCAGCACGACTTCTGCGGGAAAATCCGTACCGTCTAAGCGCTGATGAACCCAATCAAAACGGTGGTTCCCCCGCTCAAAGGCGAGATCCATCATTTCGTTAATAAAGCTCACAGAATCTCTGCCGTTGGGTTGAAAAGGAGGCGACAGTTTGCCGGGGTTTTTGCCGTACAACTGTGGCGCGGTAGTGCAGCCAAATAGTTTTAGGGTGGCTGTGTTGGCATCGGTGATGCCATTCTCATATAACATCAAAACAGGCAAACTGGTTAATTCGTAGAGGGATCGAAATTTGGCTTCCGACTGCTGCAATGCGGCTTCTGTTTGCTTGCGATCGGTAATGTCGGCAACCATTGCCAAAGCGCCCACATAGCGTCCCTGTTTGTCTGCCAAGGAATTAGTAGAAACCATCGCCCACAAGTCGCTGCCGTCTCGGCGAAGGAACTTAAAATCGAGCTGTTCGCGAATTCCTTCACGGCGGCGTTCGAGACTGACTTGTGCGAGCGCCCTGCCTTCTGCATCCATGAAAGCAAATAGCGACTGTCCGAGCATTTCCTCTGGAGTGCAGCCGAGCATATCGGCCATTTTTTGGTTGACAAAAGTAGTTTTGCCCTCCGTATCTACGATCCAAATTCCTTCGTCTGCTGTCTCGACAATACACCTGTATTTTTCCTCGCTTTCCCTGAGCGCTTCTTCTGCTAATTGGCGAGCCGTAATGTTTTGAGTCATTAGCAATCCGCCGATGATTTCTTGCCGTTCGTTTCTGACTGGCAAAGTATAACCGAGGTAAACGCGATCGCTGTAAATAAATTCTGTAACAACTGTTTCTCCTGCCAGTGCCGCCCGATAATTTTGCTCGAGAGTACCGCAAAAATCTGGCTCGAATACTTCCCAGATTGTCTTGCCTTCCATCAATTTTTTGGAAAGCCCCACGGCTGCTAATTCTGTACCTTCTACCAGGGTGAAGCGCATTTCTCGATCGAACAACATCACCGCACCGTTAGGAAAATTGCTTGCCATAGTGCGGTAAAGCTGTTCGCTTTTTTGCAGCGCAGCTTCTGCTTGTTTGCGATCGCTAATGTCAATTATGACTGCACCGATGCCGAGAGCCTCGCCATCTTTGTCTAGCAAGGGAAAATAAGAGCCTGTCAGGTGTCGGACAAACCCAGGCTTTCTGGGATTGTCACCACTCATCTCGATATTAATTAAGGGTTGTTTCGTCCTCAAAATTTCTTCGTACAAAGGCTCTACAATTGGAGCGATATTCGGCAATATTTCGCGTACATTTTTGCCTATGTGATCTGCTGGACTCAGGCAATTTATTTCTGCTAGAAATTGATTAATTTGCACGTACCGCAGTTGGGAGTCCAAAATACAAAGTCCCGCCGGCGCCTCCTTCAAAAAGGCATCAAATAGTGCTTGTCTCTGTGCTAATTCTTGTTCTAAAGCTTTGCAAATGCTGAGATCTGTTAAAGAACCCATCATTCCCACAACTTCTCCCGTTTTGTCTTTCAAGAGCGAAAGCATCAGGTGCGATGAAATTTTTTCGCCTGATTTATGGCGTGTTATAACTTCTATTTCATGCTCGCCTTTTTCTTGTAGCGGTTTGATGACTTGCTCTAACAAAAATTCGTGCTGTTCTGGCGGGTAAATTAGAGAAATGTGCTGTCCGATAGCCTCAGTTTTTTCATAGCCGTATAACTTTTGACAGGCTTGATTCCAAATGGTGATCGAGCCGTCCATATCTGTAGAAATCACCGCTTCGTGAATTTGGTCGATAATTTGACTTTGGAGACGCAATTTTTCTTGAGCCTGTTCCAGTTCGGCGGTTTTTTCTGCGAGTAGTTTCTGAGTTTTTTCCAGTTCAGCAGTCTGCTTTGCCAGCAATTTTTCCAGATGTGAACTGCGGTGCGGCGGCGCTGATTCCAGCGGATTGCTATTTTCTGGCCCAGGATTAAAAATTTCTTCAGCGCTCAGCCAAATCGCGCACTCTCCCCCTGTTTCAATAGCCCGCTCAGAAACTCGCACGGGTACGAGATGGTTGTTTTTATGTTTGTATGCTGCTTCGCACGGACCCGTGCAGCTATCCGCGCACTGCGTTTGCTGAATTTCCCAGTAGTTGAGGTGAAGAGTTTCTGCCACTGTGCGGCCGATAATACTTGCAAAAGCTGGATTTACGTCGAGAAAAGTCCCGTCCGTCCGGCACAATGCCAGCCCGATCGGGCACAGTTCTAACAATTGGCGGCGGGAGCGATCGCGCTTGGCTTTTCCTAACTGGCTTTGCATCTGACCTAGCTGGACTTGGTTTATTTAATTATATCTTTATTATCTTGTTTATTGTTGTGAGTTTTATCCTTGATTAAGGAAGAGAGAAGAAGGAAGTTCGGCAACGAGCCATCTACGGGATTTAACGGATGTAACGGATGGATGCTGAGGTTCGAGGGAAGAAGGAAGAGGTTGGAGGTTGGAGGTTCGAGGGAAGTTCGGCAACGCTCCCTGTACTGGATTTAACGGATGGATGTTGAGGAAAAAGACAGGATGGGGAAACAAAAATGAGTAAGAATCAACGGGGAGGAGGAAAGAGGGAATGAGAAGAAACCAGAAAAATCACAAAAGAAGAAGTACAAAACTGGTACAAAGACCATTAATTTATACATGGTATCTTCCCTCCAACCTTCTTCCTTCTTCCTTCTTCCTTCTTCCTTCTTCCTTCTATTAATCGCGGGCAATACCTTCGGATCTGGCGGCCAACTGCACTGCACCGGCGACAGCAATGGCAACTCTTTCATCAAAAACCGACGGTATAATGTGCTCTTTGTCAAGCTGGGAAGGACTGACTAAAGAGGCGATCGCGTAAGCTGCTTCCAAATACATACTGGGCGTAATCGTGGTTGCTTTGCAGTCTAAAGCACCTCGAAATATCCCCGGAAATGCCAAAACATTGTTAATTTGATTCGGGTAGTCGCTGCGTCCGGTTGCTACGATCGCCGCATCTTCCACAATTAATTCTGGCTGAATTTCAGGAATGGGATTTGCCATTGCAAAAACAATGGGATTCTCGGCCATCAAACGCACCATCGAGCGGGTGAGCACGCCGGGGGCGCTGACGCCTAAAAATACATCGGCACCGGCGATCGCATCTTCCAAAGTACCGCTCGAAGCGACGGCAAATTCTAGTTTTTCTGGGTTCATATCCGTGCGGTCTTGGGAGAGGACGCCTTTGGAGTCGCACATGATGATGTTTTGGGCACCTGCTTTACGCAGCAACCGGGCGATCGCGACTCCGGCCGCACCGGCTCCGTTAATCACGATACACACTTCTTCTATTGTTTTTTTCACGAGTTTCAAGGCATTAATTAATGCTGCCAAACTAACAATCGCAGTGCCGTGCTGGTCGTCGTGAAAGATCGGAATATCTAAGCTTTCCCGCAATCTTGCTTCGATTTCAAAGCAGCGGGGAGAAGAAATATCTTCGAGGTTAACGCCACCAAAAACCGGGGCGATATTCTGCACGGTGCGAATAATTTCCTCGGTATCTTGGGTGTTCAAACAGATAGGAAAGGCGTCAATACCTGCAAATTCTTTAAATAGCATGGCTTTGCCTTCCATGACTGGCAGTGCGGCGGCAGGGCCGAGGTTTCCCAGCCCCAAAACTGCGCTACCGTCGGTAACAATGGCAACAGTATTTTGTTTGATTGTGAGGTTGTAAACTTGTTGGGGGTCATTGGCGATCGCAGTGCAGATGCGGCCGACTCCAGGGGTGTAGGCCATTGCCAAATCTGACTGGCGTTTGAGGGAAATTTTGCTAACTACGCTGATTTTTCCGCCGCGGTGCAAGTTGAAAGTGCGATCGTACACGTCGATCACTCTGATATCTGGCAGCGCTTTCACTGCTTGCACTATTTCTTCATTGTGCTCGGTGCTGTAAGCATCGACGGTGATATCGCGAACTGTGGTGGCGCGGGTTTGCTCGATCAAATCGATTTGGCCGAAGTTGCCGCCGACAGATGCGATCGCACTGGTGACTGTTGCCAGCATTCCCGGCCGGTTCGGCAGAGCAACCCGAATTGTTAAACTAAAGCTGGGGTTCGGTGTCAGTTTTACCATTATGTCTTGATTTCAGATTTGAGAATTTCAATCTTAGATTTTATCGCCAATGTTAGGCATAAAATTTAATAATTCACATTTTCAACTGAAATTTTTAACAAATTCTATGAGCTTGTGATACGATCGCTCTGCACTGCCAAGCGTGTCGCTGGGAAACTCATCTTTTTTTGAGTAGAGGTTGGCTCTGTGTATAGCTTGTGACTCGCTCACAAACAGCCTATTTTCTGTCAAGTTCGCCGCGAACCGCGAATATGAAGCGCGGGGCTAGAAATCCGGTTTCTAAGGTCAACGTCCGCAAGTCTTATCTATTTTTGAGAATATTTCTGTTTATTCTGAACATCAGCAGATATTTCCCAAAAGTCTATTCTCCAGCGATACCGCCTAATTCCTGCTGCTGTCTTTTGAAGCGAGACACCCAGGAGAGTTGATGCGGCTTTTTGGTGGCCTTTATTGGGGAGTTAAAAAGTAGATGCACGGCTGCTTGAGCCTGCAGGTAAAAATCTGAGCGACTGACAAGCGGGCATTTGATATATATATGTTGCCTGCTTGTTTAACACTTGCCAAGGATTGCGAGTGCAACCTTGCAAACGATCTAATTACCTGCACGCTTTGCCCGATAATTCCAGCGACTGTAACTAACAGACAATATACCCGGCGCCGGCACAGGCACAGCTTGGGCCGAACCGTGCACAGTTGCTGGTTGCTAACTGTCAATTTTATCGATCGGCCGCAGCATCGGCACATATAATAGTAAAGAATTTGCAAGCCAGACAATCCGGGGGAACTTTTTCTAAGTTTTGCAGATCGACTGATTGCTCTGCCTCGCTGCCGGGGGGAACTATGCACAGGGCAACCTGTCCGACTCCTGCCATGAGTTCGGCAACTCGCTCCAAAATACTGTCCATTTTGTCAATTAGTTGCTCTGCTGCATCCAGACTCGGCGCGATGATGAAAAAGGTTTTGACTCCATCGGGACAAGGGGCGAAGCCGAGGGTAGACTCTCGCAATAGTGCTTGGGTGGAAAGACTGAAACCGTCGTAGAAGCGATCGATTACTGCTTGATAAAAGACTTGGGTCAGAGAGCGATCGCCAAAAATAGGTTGAGATAACATAACTGCTTCCTTTCGTAGGATTTTTGGGTGCATTGAAAAAATTTTAACATACCTTAATGTAAGGGATTTAACTAAACGATCTAGCGATCGAGATCATGGACTTGATGTGACATTTTTAAATTTGTGTAGCGATCGCAACTGTGATAAAATGTACTATGTGTTAGCGCTGCCAGTGATTTTTATCGCATCCGCAGCTCAAAGCTAAGTACAAAATTTCCTAGTAGGTGAGGAGAGGGGGAGAGGGCCAGAGGGAGAGAACCAGAGGGAAATTACCTACGTAGTAAAAGTATTATTGGCAAAAAGTGCTGAATCTAGAGTTTAAAATAAACATCCAATCAAAATATTCAAGATGAACTCGATCGCCCAACAGTTAAAAGCAAAATTTGAAAAAGCATTCACCGCTGCATTCGGCGAAAGTTATGCAGGTGCAGATCCGATGCTAGCCGCCGCCAGCAATCCCAACTTTGGGGACTTTCAGTGCAACGCGGCGATGAGTTTGGGGAAAAAGTTAGGAAAGCCCCCACGGGCGATCGCCTCAACAATCATCGAAAACCTAGATATTACCGACATCTGCGAAACCCCAGAAATCGCCGGGCCCGGTTTTATCAATTTGAAGCTGAAACCGGCTTATTTGGAAGCGCAAATTAGTGCGATCGCCGGCGACTCGCGTTTGGGGATTGAACCCGCGAAAACGCCTCAGACAATCGCGATCGACTTTTCGAGTCCGAATATAGCCAAAGAAATGCACGTCGGACATTTGCGATCGACAATCATCGGAGATGCGATCGCCCGCATCCTCGAATTTCAAGGCCACGACGTACTCAGAATCAACCACATCGGCGACTGGGGCACGCAATTCGGAATGCTGATCGCATATTTGCGCGAAGTTCACCCTGAAGCGCTCACAACCGCTGACGCCCTAGATTTAGGCGATTTAGTCGCATTTTACCGCCAAGCAAAACAGCGCTTCGACGCAGACGAAACCTTCAAAGAAACCGCCCGCCAAGAAGTAGTAAAACTGCAAGCAGGCGCCGAAGACACCCGTCGCGCTTGGAAATTGCTGTGCGATCAATCGCGCCGCGAATTCCAAGTAATATACGACTTGCTCGATATCCAATTAACCGAACGCGGCGAATCGTTTTACAATCCATTATTGCCCGCCGTAGTCGAAGATTTAACCAACTTAGGTTTGCTAGTAGAAAGTGACGGCGCGAAATGCGTTTTTGTAGACGGTTTCACCAACAAAGAAGGCGAACCGCTGCCGCTAATAGTCCAAAAAACCGACGGCGGCTACAATTACGCTACAACAGATTTAGCAGCAGTGCGCTACCGCATCCACAAAGATAATGCAAAGCGCATAATTTACGTCACAGATTCAGGACAAGCAAACCATTTTGCCCAAGTATTTGCAGTAGCCAGAAAAGCCAATTGGATTCCTGAAGATGTCGAAATTGTCCACATTCCCTTCGGGTTAGTATTGGGAGAAGACGGCAAAAAACTCAAAACTCGTTCTGGGGAAACGGTGCGGTTGCAGGATTTGTTAGATGAGGCGATCGTCCGCACGCGCCAAGATTTAGAAGACAGATTAAAAGCCGAAGAAAGACAGGAAACAGAAGAATTTATTGCTAACGTATCTCGAACAATTGGTTTGAGTGCGGTTAAGTATGCAGATTTGAGTCAAAACCGCGCCAGTAACTATATTTTTAGTTACGACAAAATGCTCGCATTGCAAGGAAATACTGCTCCTTATATGCTGTATGCTTACGTGCGCGTGCAGGGGATTCGCCGCAAAGGTGAGATTAATTTTGATAATTTAGATGCTAGTGCGAAAGTAATTTTGCAATCCGATGCCGAGTTGGTATTGGCAAAGCATTTATTGCAGTTGAATGAAGTTGTAAATGCTGTGGGCGGCGATTTGTTGCCTAATCGAATTTGTCAGTATTTGTTTGAATTGAGTCAAAAGTTCAATCAATTTTTTGAGCAATGTCCGGTTTTGAAAGCTGAGGAACCGTTGCGGACTTCGCGGTTGATTTTGTGTGATTTGACGGCGAGGACTTTGAAATTGGGTTTGGAGTTGTTGGGGATTAAGGTGTTGGAAAGAATGTAATTTTTTAACCCCTTTGCACTCACGAACCGCCTCAAGTCTTGAACTATACCGATGCAACCAGAAATCATATTACCCGAAATCTGGACACGGCAGTGCCGTTTCCCTACAATTAATCAGGCGATGGTTACATGTCTCATCGAGTGCTCATGATTATTTTGGGGTAGGGAAACGGCATTGCCGTGTCCAGAGTTGCCGTGTTTTCGATGATTATATCCGATCGCTGAAATTCATCGGCAAAGTAAACCTTAATTGAAGGAGAATATTCTGTAAGCGCGATCGCGCTTAACTTAGTGCCCTTCAATCATGGATTTATGGGTTTATGGCAACTTTTATCACACCATCTCGTTGATTGCCGAATAATTCATACGCTTCTTTTATTTGATCTAGCTTAAACCTGTGCGTGATCATAGGTCTCAGGTCGGCACGACCGGACTGTATGATATTTATCAGCCGCCGCATACGTTCTTTTCCACCGGGGCAGAGACTGGTAACAATTTTCTTATCTCCGATACCGGCGGCAAAGGCATCTACAGGAATGGTAAGTTTTCCAGAATAGACTCCTAGACTCGATACAATTCCGCCGGGTTTAACCACACGCAAACAGGCTTCAAAGGTTTCCTGAATACCGAGTGCTTCAATTGCTACATCTACACCGCGACCATCAGTCAAATCCATGATTGCTTCGACTGGATTGCACTCTTTATAGTTTAAAACAATGTCGGAGCCAAGCATTTGGGACATTTTCAGGCGTGTCGGATTGCTGCTCACGGCAATGATTTTGGAAGCACCTCTGAGTCTGGCACCGACAGTTGCGCTCATACCAATTGGTCCTTGGGCAAATATGGCGACTGTATCACCAATCTTGATATTTCCGCTTTCGGCACCACTGAAACCTGTACTCATAACATCTGGACACATAAGCACCTGTTCGTCGGTTAATTCGTCAGGTATGGGAGTCAAATTGGCGATTGCGTTCGGCACTAGCATATATTCCGCCTGAGAACCATCAATGGTATTGCCGAAGCGCCAACCACCCAGTGGCTTACCGCCGCACTGCGCTTGGTATCCGTCAAGACAGAAATTGCACTGACCACAAGGAGTTATAGCACCAGCAAGAATACGCTGTCCTATTTCATAGCCGTGAACTCCTGCGCCAAGTTCTGCAATGACGCCAACTGGTTCATGTCCTAGTGTCCGTCCAGGCTGGACGGGTACTTCACCTTTGAGTATATGAACATCTGTGCCACAGATTGTCGTCGTGGTGATTTTAATCAGTGCATCAGTAGGCCCAATCTCAGGAATTGGTTTTTCTTGAATTTCGATTCGCCCTTTTTCTACAAAAACGGCGGCTTTCATCTTTCGCATAAATTTTTTACACAATTTTTAAGATGATACTATGTAACATCAATACAGCGCTTTTCTTTCTGCGCGTCTCCTTGCTCCCCTATTTGTGACTGGCATTCGGCTTATATCCCTCTTTTGTCACTTTGGGGTGAAACCTTGAATCTTCATGGACTGTATCCTCGAAAAATCGTCAATTTATCCGAGAGTGATGAAGGATCGCTGCGTCCCAACCGCTGGGGCGGTTGCTATAACGCTTACAGAGTCGGAGGAGCAAGCGTTTCAGGAGGAACTTGGTAGGATTGAGCCAGAGGCACAGGAGCAGGTTATGCAGATTGTTACCAGTTGGGTGCAGACAGGGATTGAGCGGGGGAGACGCGAAGGGATTCAGGAAGGGATTCGCCTTGGCAAAGTTTCTCTGGTGATGCGTTTGCTGCATCGTCGTCGGAGAAAGGAAAAACAACCGTAAACGATAATTGCGCTGAAATTCATCAGCAAAGTAAACCTTGATTGAAAAATACTCACTCTGCATCAATACCTTCCCACAGTTCCGATACAGGTCTAGTTTTTCCTGTCTTTATTTCCAGCCATGCTTGCCGAAAGCTTTCTTCTGGAGATGGGAGTGCTTCTTCGTCTTCGTTAGCAAGAACAATAACGCCAACTCTGCGTCCGGCAATTTTTTCGGATAGGGCGAGAATCTCTTCCCAAGTTCCCTCTAGTTCTCACAGTTGTGATGTCATTGCTTTTACTTATTTGGAAATTTAAATTTACTTAATTGTAGCGCCTCTCTAAAATCGAGGATTTACGGCTTTTTGTTAACAATTAAGGTTTCCAAGATGCCTTTAAACATTGTTACGACAATTGGGCGATCGTTATCTCTGACAAAAATATCGTAATTGGGACTTGAGTTAATTTCAATCAACCAATATGCTCCGTTTTTATCGAGTGCTATGTCAAGCCCCGCATAATTAATCGCAATTTCAGCAAAAACAGGTTTAACAAAATATTCAATCTCAGACATGAGATTGGGATTAATTATATGTTTTGCTTTTGCACCTTCCCAGTGCAGCGGGCTTAAATTCCCCGCAAATTTAGCCTGATATTTGTCTTTCTCGTACAGCAAAACTAGCTTTTCTTTGCAGAATACAGCCCGATATTCGTGAGCAATTTCGATATATTCTTGAGCTAGCGCCACATAGTCATAATCTTTGCTGTTGACGTTAAATATAATTTCTAGGGCTTCTTTAATTTGCTCTAGAGTTTTACATAAAAAAACATTGTTGCCACCAGCACCGCGATTTCTTTTGAGAATCACCGGGAAAGCGAATTTTTTGTTTACTTCTAAAACTATTGATTCAATATCTGGGAAAATCAAATACTTTTTATACTTCTCCTCGCAGTGAGGCGAGACAAAACCCAGAGTTCTGGGAGTATTTATTTTGCCGTTTAATAATTGATAGGTATATTCTTTGTCTTTAAAAATCTCTGCTACTGACGCGCTGTTAAATGGCGTCATGTAATTGACAAAATAATATTCTTCGCCGCCCTGTTTGAGTCTAATCAAGTTTTGGGAAGGATGCAGGATTTCGTAAGGGATATTTAATTCCTCACAAGCTGCCAGCAGGATTTCAATATTGGTTAGCATAAAATGTAACTTAATTAGAAATTCATTTTAAAGATTTGAGATTTGAGAATCGCTTCCAAATCTCAAACCTCAAATTCGTTAGCGCAGCCCTCGAAGAGGATCGCACTTTTATCCAAACAACCGCTGCTGCCCGTTTGCCGCATCTTTCCCGGCATAAATCTCGCGCGTTCCCTTGGGAATGTAAATCCAATCGAATTCTTGCAAGCGGTTTGTCAAATTGGAAATGCTCACTCCCAATTCATCTCTCATTTTGTATAAATGCGACCACTTTGTTAAATCGCGTCCCTGTCTTTTTTCCTCCAAAATACACCGAGGCATCAACAAACAGCTTGCAAAATATTGCGCTTGCCATTCGATCGACAAAACCTTATTATCAGCACTCGCACCCCGACAAACAAACGGTTCCTCGACATCCTGGGCGCTTTTTCCTTCATTGCCCAAGTTTAATTCCAACTGTTCCACAGTGCCGTCTGCTTCGTCTTGATTGACGTGTAGCACCCAGTGGCCGATTTCGTGGGCGATCGTCGATTCGATGAAACCCGGCGGTTTTTCGAGAATCTGTTCGTTGATTTCGATTAACCGCTGCTGCGGCAAAATCCTCGCCGCGATCGCACCCTCTTCATCCGGCTCAATGCACTCCCAAACTACGCCCAAATCCAGAAAATCAGCAACCGTTGTCGCATCAAAAGGCCATCTCGGAGCAAAATTTTGCGTTTTCTGCATCTGCATCAAGATGTCATTTGCCAAACGCTCGATCGTTTCTTTGGGATAGAAGCAATACGGCTTAAAGATACTCACTATGAGGGGCCTCTCTTACGCTTCAAAAGACTGTTTGAGCCAATCTGGATTTTCTTGCATTCGCCGGAAAAGAGCCTGCATTTCCTTCGGATTCTGCTTCAGCAGCGCTTCGTACTGCTGCGGTAGTCTCCCCGCCAAGAAAATCAATTCCTCTTCATTTATGTCTAGATTTCGCGCTAATGCTCGGATTACGTCCTCTTTTGGCGCATAATCCGCTCGATCGTTCTCCAACTTAGACAAATAAGTAAAATCCACACTTAGCATAGCAGCTAGCTCACGTTGTGAGTAAGCTTTGTCCTTGCGAGCTTGACGGATCAGTCTTCCAAATGTTTGTTCCACGGTTTTTCGCCTCCTGACAAGCATTCTAGCCTGTTTTGATGAAAAGTTCAACAAAATACTTGACGGGAAAATCAACCCGCGCTACCATGAGGTTAGTTGACGGTTTAATCAACTCGCAGAACCTGACTGGTAGGGTTAAAGGTGCAAATTAGCCTAGCTCACACGCTACATATAGCGTCGTCAACTTCAGAGAAGTGAGAAGCGCTGGGCGTCAAAACGCTTGTACGCAGCAAATAAGGAGGAGCAGATAGCAAATGCTGAGAACCTGGACAGACACGCATTACAAGCTCGAAGACGATGACTGGCTATACATCGCCACCCACGAAGAACAAAGCTCAGCCTCACTGGTTTGTCCCGGCTACGCGCGGGATGGCGAAGGGTTCAGCATCCACTTCACCCCAGCGCACCTAGAAACGTTAGAGCATTTGCTCGCCGCGCTGCGGATTATCAAAGCTCAACAAGAGGCGGTGCTTGAGTATACCTATCCAGAACCAAAAGCGACAACACATCTCATTAGGTAATGGAAGTTCGGCCACGAGCAATGTACGAGATTTAACGGATTACCAATTACCAATTCCCCGTAAAACAATAAAGAACTAAGGAAAAACGAACAATGACTAAAACACAAGAAAGACCTACATTTTCAGTATTTGGTGCCAAACCGAGCAATGCTTTGCTAGTACCGGAAATCCCGATCGCAGTACGTAACAATTGCCAGGCCGGCCAGTGGACAATTGGCGACACCGACTACGGTTCCAAGTGTTCCATGACAATCCTCAAATTCTCCAAATTCTTCGGTTCCCTCGGTCAAACTTCCCACACACTGTGGGGCCAACTGTGGTTTGTCGCAGAAAGTGGCGAATTGCCGCAAGGAGTTGTCATGGTGACATACATAAAAAACCGGAGCTTGAACGATTTTAACCGTTTGGTAGCATCAGTTCAATCTCGCGGCGTAGAACCTGCAACCGGAATTTTTATTCCCGAATTTGTCAAGCATTCCGGTCAGAAACCAGACGACAGCGGAGTAGTAAAACCGATCAACTACTACAGCTTGAAATGGTCTTGGAACGAGCGGAAAGATTGGGCGGTTATCGACCAAGCCGCAGCAGTTTTGTCAGATTCTAGCAATCAATCGCGGATGATTGACTTAGAAGGAACAAGGGCGATGGTGTGTTTAGATAACCTGCCCGCGCAGCAAGTTGCCTCCTTGATGGCTGCTCACGCTGGCGGTGAAAGCGATGCTATTGCTTTGAATTCCAACGGCGCTATGTCGCTACCGCCAGCGGAAGACAAATCAACTGCTGACTTGTTCTAATTCTGTGGTAAAGGCGCGATTAAATCGCGCCTTTACCATAACTGTTACAACGCAGAGTGAAATGAAGAAATTAACGAATCTGAAAACCCAACCCAACCTGCAAGAAAGCCGTTTGAAAGAGAATCTTGAGCTAATCGACCAAATTCGAGCCGACGCAGTTAACGACATCGAAAGTCTCACCGAAGACTTCCAACACATGACTTTAGTTGCCGAATCTGTCCAGCGGAATTACCGAGCTTTGTTAGCCGAAAATCAATTGCTAAAAGGCACACTTTTGAGTATAATTGATGAGTGCGGCTGCCGGGAAGGAAATCGGTGCGATCGCTGCTGGAAAATTCTCAAAACTCTAGGTATTGCCAATCCAGCAGAAAAACCCGACGCAGCCAGAAAGTACCGTTCCCTTCTCAGCCAACTCCGCAACTTAGAATAACTGAAAACGTTTCAGTCACAAGTGTCGAAAAGTTATAATCAGGAGAAGCAAACATTATGACAATAGCAACTGCCAAGGATAGCAAAGCCCAAATTTTGCAAAACTTTCAGCAGATTTTAGCAGACAAAAAAAAGCTCGAATCTAAAGTCGAAACCAAAGAACAGTCAGCCGAAAAAGCCAAAAACAAACAACTCCTCGAAGTCGCCTCCACCTACACAATTGACAGCATCGTCAAAGGCTTGGCAGACTTACAATTAGATTTCGGCAGCATCACCAGCGGACTTTCCGAAAAACTGAAGGCGGAATCTTCAAAATTAGACGAATTAAAACGCGCCATCGAAATTGAAGCCGCACAATTGCAAGAGTTGCAGCAAATCAGAGTTGTAGCAGACGCCCTCCACATTTTAACTCAAGAGCACCGAGAAAAATTGACCCTGCTGGAACAAAACGCTGCTAACCAACGCGAAACTCTCGAAAAAGACACTACCCAAAAACGCAAAATTTGGGAAAAAGAACAGCAAGAATTTGATGCAGCAGTTCAAGAAGAAACTGCACTCCTAACTAAAAAGCGTCAGGAAGAAACAGCGGATTACCAATACGAATTAGAACGCACCCGCAAAATCGAAACTGACGAATACGAAGAAACGAAGCGCAAACTAGAACGGGACTTGCAAGAATCTACCCGCGAAAAAGAAAAAAATTGGGTGGAACGGGAAAAAGTCCTCAGCGACAATCAAGCGGAGTTTGAAGAGAATCAAAGAAAAGTCGCCGGATTTGAAGAAGAACTCAAACAGGCGTATGTCAAAGCCAAAGAAGAAGCAATTCAAGAAGTTTCCCGCGAAGCTAAAGTCAAGTCAGATTTAGTCGAGAAAGAATGGGAAGGAAGCAAGCAGGGATATGAATTGAAAGTGCAATCTCTACAGCAGACAATTGAGCGACAAACCGAACAAATCGCCGAAATCTCTGCACAATTGCAAGCCACGATGAAGCAAGCGCAAGACTTGGCACTGAAAGCTTTTGCTACCAAAGCTTAAGCTTTGTAGCTCAATTTTTGATAATAATCGGCGGTTGAAACCGCTCCTTGTCAAACAAAGTCCGCTGATGCGGACTAACAAAGTTAGGAGATGAAAGCGATGGCGAGAATGAATGACAAAAATACGAAGGCTGAAATATTAGAAGCTTATAAACAGTTGGAACAAGAAAAAAATGCACTGGATTCGCAACTGAAGCAGCTTAATAACGATAAATCTGCTAATATTTCTCAACCAGAAACCGCAGTCAAAGAACTAGCAATAGCGGAAGCAAGAAAAGCAATGGCTTTAACTGAAAGCAAACAAAAAATGCAGGGGACGATCGACAATTTAATCTTACTGCAATTTGGCTTCGGTGCCGCTGTCAGCGAACTGTCGGAAAAACTGACAACAGAAGCGTCTAAACTGGGGGAATTGCAGCGAACTGTCGGCGACGAAATCCAACAACTGCAAGAGTTGCATAGTTTAGAAGATGTTGCCGAAGATACGCTGGACAATTTAATCCAACAATACGAAGAAAGCGCCAAAACATTTAGTGCGGAACTCAGCGAACAGCGCGAAACTGTTGAACAGGAATTGTTGGAACGCCGGCAAGCTTGGGAAAAAGAGCAGGAACTGCAAAAGTTGGCAGTTAAAGAACGCAATGAGCATCAGCAAAAAGCTCGCGAGCGGGATGAAGAGTTGTATGATTATGATTTGAATCTTCAGCGAAATCTGGACATCGAGGAATACCAACAGCGCCAGAAAAGGCTGTATCAAGAAATCGAAGAGTTTCAGCAAGAACAGGACAAACAGTGGGCGGAACGCGAAAAATCTATTTCGGAACGCGAAAAACTTTATGCTGAGGTGAAAGCGAAGGTAGAAGCTTTCCCGAAAGAACTGGAAGCTAATATCAAGAACGGGAAAGATAACGGCCGCAATATTGGCAATTACCAAGCTAAAGTTAAGGCGGATTTGTCTGCTAAAGATATCGAAGGGCAAAAGCAAAATTATGAACTGCAAATTCAAGGGATGTTGCAGACAATTCAAAATCAAGATGCGCGCCTTGCTAGCTTGTCGAAACAACTAGATTCTGCTTTGAAACAGGTTCAAGATTTGGCGGTGAAGGCGATTGAGGGAGCATCGAATTTGAGTTCTTTGCAAGCAGTGAGGGAAATTGCGATCGAACAAGCGAAGACTCAGCAGAAAAATAAGTAGATCGGACTCGGCGGTTGAAACCGCTGCATAGAGTCAAACGCAGTCTGCGGAGGCCGACTGGGAGAAGTAAGGTGCTCTTCGGCGCACCTTACGCTATTTTGAGAAAAAACAAGCTTTCGTTAGTGGAGTTTTCAAACTGTCCACTCGCTGCGAGTCTTGCTTGAGGCTCAAACCCTCTCTACAGCGTTGAAATATTTAGTAAAAAGCCCGATCGCACTGTTCACTTACCGAAACTGTCCCCTGCTCTCCTGACCGCTTCACTCACGCTCTTTATTCTTGAAGTTAATCAACCAAAAGATATATGTGACTTAGAGGCACTATGCAGAAACAAATCATACGCCAAAAAGATACTAATGCTTGGATACTTCAGTGCTGGGTTTCTTTTATTCTTGCCATTTCCGCAACTACTGTAGGTATCATTTATTTACAGGTAGACCCCTGGCAGAAAGCTTTTATGGGTATGGGTTTAACTTTTTCAATCGGCTCGTCTTTTACTTTAGCAAAAACCATTCGCGATAACAACGAGGCAACAACATTAACTGCCAGAATCGACGAAGCTAGAGTTGAGAAAATTCTCGCTGAGCACCATCCTCTCAAATAAATTTGACTATACAATGTATACAAAAAACAGCCCGCGCGGGCTGTTTTTGTTGTTTGAGCCACAGGTTTCAAGCTGCGGATGGGAATTGGGGATTTCAATGGCTACCTTTGAACTTACGATCGCGCAACTTATTCTTTTGTCGCTGACGAACACCGGCCTGAACCATCGCCAAATCCACCGGAAAACCAACGACAGGCATCACCTGATCCTTGCGTTCTTCTTCCAGATTCTTGAGTTCGGTGTAATCAACCCAGTGAATGCAATTCACCGGACAAGTGTCGATCGCCTCAGCAATCAACTCTTCAGAATCCCCGTCTTGTCGAACTACGCGCGATCGACCGTAATCCGGTTCAATATAAAAAGTATTGCGAGCAACGTGAGCGCAGTGCTTGCAGCCAATGCAGGTAATCTCATCAACATAGACACCTTTTTGGCGCAACACGCCGCCCAATTCCGGTTCCAAACCAGAGCGATCGGGCGCATCCCGCAAAAATCCTCCCAACTCCGGCTCTAAACCAGAGCGATCGCTTGCTGTATCTATTCCGAGTCCAGAAAGCTCAGACATTTAGACCCCCACAATAGTAAATAAGTCCGCGAAAGCGGACTTTGATGAGACAAGATTGCAAAAATCTCGAAAAATTATTAAGCGCACCAGCGTTGCACCACCAAGCGGATCGAACCGTCTTGATTTTGCTTTTGCTCAGAAATTTGGAAACCCTGCTTAGCGCTTTCATTCACCACAGTATGGTAAGCGTAGCGCTGAGTCACCTTATTCAGAAAACGGTCTACAGACCAAGCTTGCTGCCAAAACTGCAAGTCAGCCACTAATTCATACTCAGTCCCGTTCCAGCTAAAACCTACGTCGTAGCCGTTTTTTTGCTCAATCACGACCTCAGCGGTGCTGGTTAGGCCGTGATAGCCCCGCACCTCTGTCGGGCCCGACTTCCAGTCGATACCCAAGTCAGTTAAAGCAGCTTCCAAAGAATTCAAATTGCGGATCTGGGTCTTAATTTGGCTAAAATGTGACATGGTGGTTCCAAAAAAACTTAAGTGAACTCAACAAAAAAATTACCAATCGCTAAAAGCCACTTGGGCCGTCGCTTCGGCTGACTGATGCAGCGCTTGCGTGAAATATTCAGATGTTGACTCTTGGTGAAGCACCACGCCGAGCTGAGCTTCAATTGCAGCCGTTACCTCAGCACAGGAAGCACCGACAATGCCGGTGACCGTTTCCTGTACGCGGCCATCTGGATAGATCACAAACTCTAGTGTTTCCATAATGCGGGCTGACTGAATAGGAATATTGAGAACAGACACCGACACCAGCAAGCCAGGGACGATGCCTCCTGAAGTAGCTTCTTGAGAGTTGGCTGACTGACAAAGCGCTATATCAATTTTGACGAATTGATAGGTTTTGAGTCACAACTTAACAGAACTTATTAATAGGTAGAAGCAATACATCAGTTGTATGTAAAGTTTCGCGTAGATCGTGACAGCAGTCAAGTCATACATGAGTGGTGAATATTCGCAAGGGCTATTTGGGAGGGATCGGGAGGGAAGAGCGATCGCGGAGGGTGGGTATGTAAGTTAAGTGCGGTGGGAACCGAGGTACTTAACTTACATAAAGCTAAGGTGATTGACATTTGTCTCCATGATTGTGGGGATCGCCCAACAGCGAAAGGCAAATGCGGCTTAAATCAAGTCTTAGACAGAAGGGTTGCGATCGCGCTAACATCAGAAGTCGATCAGAAGCGCCTTCAGTAACTTCTGGTGGTGGTGAAGCATCGTCTGTTGACTTTTATAACCTGAAGTTCCCAGCCGGAGGGAACTTCAGGTTAAACTTTCTGGGCAGTGATACAAACCATTCCATTAATCATCTCGTTCTGAAGTACCTGTAAACCTATTTCAGATAGCCGATCGCACAACCAATTTTTATTGAGCCGCAGTTTTTGGTAAGAACTGGCACTGAATGACCACCGCTCGCCCTGTTTTTGATAGAGTAAGTCATGGACTGCTACGCTGTTTTCCTGATACTCCAAGAAACAAGTGAGGATTGTAAATTCATCACTTTGTACAGGAATAAAACGCTGAGTTCCATGAAGCTCTGCTGAGACATAATCGCGGAAAGTTAAAATCAACATCCCATTCTCAATCAGCCAGCGCTCAATGTCCAAAATTAATGAATCGACAGCACTCAATGATTCTAGGTGTGTAAGTGTGTCGCCCATGCAAACAATGAGCTGCGCCTGTTCCTGAATATGTTGCGAGAAATTAAGCATATCGTCGTGAATGGTACGGATGGAAAGATTTTTAGCGCGATCGCGTAACTCTGAAAGTAGGGCATCACAGAAATCTATAGCTACTACCGAAAAGCCTAATTTCGCTAAAGGAATAGATTGAAATCCTGAGCCTGCACCTAAATCAATGGCTAATCCTCGCGGTGCGGAGTCGAGCGCCAATTGACAAAAAAGAGCGTGATTTCGTTCGATCGCTGCTTCAGGATTTCCTGACATCCAACTGTAAACGGCAGCAAGTTGCTGGTTATAGTGGTCTTGTGCTGTGTTCATTATTATGCTAAGTTCGATGACTCCTTGAAAAGGAGCAAAATCATTCAACCCGATGGAAACTAAACCACCACTGCCACCTTTTACCCGGGAAACTGCTAAAACTAAAGTTCAAATCGCAGAAGATGACTGGAATAGTCGCGATCCAAAACGAGTAGCTTTAGCTTACACCGGAGATTCACCGTGGCGTAACCCTGTCTAATTTTTCAGTGGAAGGTAACAAACCAAGGCTTTCTTAAAACGAAAGTGGGCAAAAGAACTAGACTACTGTTTGAAAAATGAACTGTGGAGTTTTACAAAGAAGCTGATTTCTGTGCGCTTTGAAGAGCAGTGGCACGAGCGTCAGAGTGCGGATTTGTTCCTTGAAATAATCCCAAAATATCGAAGGAAGAGGGAAATGGGAAGAGCTGAAAGGGTGACCAAAATGGCTACGAGACAGTTCTGATAAGCTTTCCCGCCCTTTTACATCGTTGATAATTTGACCGTTTATTGGGGTGTAAACTACTATATTCTCTAACTTATTCTTGACAAATATCCATAAAAATTACCCAAATTTTCGCCCACATACCCACTTGAAATGTACTGTGCGAACGATAAATACGTTTGGCTTGTTTTGGACGAGTTACCTATTTTGGCGCTCCCCTTTTTTTGACTAATTCTCCTTCAATAATTCTCGCTGTCTAAGCGATGCTTACTAACAACATTAAGGTCAATAACCTGGGTTATGATACTGGGGCATCTTCAATGTTATAGCTACCGCTTTTATAATCTATAAACATTTTTTCTATATCAAATCTTTGTTTATAAGCGCTTATAGCAGCTTTTAAGGTTTTCAAGTTAGTTAATATAAACCATCCTTCTTTGACTGTGACTCCGCGATATTTTCCTTTCCATTGACAAGCGACATTAACTTTAAATCCTTTAAATTTTGCTGGCGGGGTGACAACCCCGCCCAAAAGCCAGACAGGGCAAAGATTTGACCCACCTGTGTTAAAAAAAGATAGGTCAAGCTAAAGTTACACTCGACCTATGCCAAAAATATGTTACCTAGATTCTATCAGACTCACTTCCAAAGAGAACTAACCCCCTCTCAATTTTTAGTTCTAGAAATAGTGATCAATCTCTTAACATCAGAAAAACAGGTGAGATTAGAACGACTTGCTCGCGTATTTCCGTACCCCATTACCACGCTCAAGTTGTCGCTGCAAGTTACAAAGATTTTTAGATTTATCCCAGCTTACCTTAACCTGTCTGTGGTTTCCGCTAATTACCTATTGGTTGACAAATTATTGCCAACCCGGACAGAAACTATGGATCGCGATCGATCGCAGCCAATGGGGATGTATCAATCTGTTTATGGTTAGTCTGATATGTCCGCGAAGAGCAATCCCGTTATCTTGGTCCCTGTTACCAAAACGAGGTAGCAGTAATATCAATGAGCAGATCGCCGTCATCTCAACTATTTTACCCTTATTTAAAGATTATCAGCTCGTGGTACTAGGCGATGCCTGAATTCTGTTCAGTAGATTTGGCCAACTGGCTGAGAGAGCAAGATGTGTATTTTTGCTTACGACTCAAACGAAATCATTGTATCGAAACCGAAAATATGCTGCAGGCTACGGTTAGATGAGTTAGGGATCACGCCCGGAACATCTCTATACTTTCAAGGTGTAAAAGTTAGAAATACTAAGCCACTGGCAGGATTTGATGTTGCCTGCAAATGGAAAAGGAATTATCAAGGATGGACAGTTAACGAGGCGTGGTTTATTCTAACTAACTTAGATAGTTTACCGGAAGCTATAGCTCCTTATAAGCAACGGATGGAAATTGAGGAAATGTTCCGTGATTGTAAAACAGGAGGCTATAATTTAGAGGTTACAGCGTTAATAGAAGACTGATTAATCAAAAGGATTCTCTTGATTAGGATTGCCTATATTCGTGACATTATTGAAGGTACTATAGTCAAAAGGAAGCATTTACAAAAGTATTTTTTTGCATCAACAAATCCCAAAAAACTTATCGCAGACGCAGTACATTCGGGAGTGGCAATGATAGCCAACAGTGGGTTAATTATCTTGAAAAATATGCTGAACCTGTGGAAGAGTTAATGAAGTTAACTCGTAATAAGCGTCACTTTTATCAAAAAGGTCTCAGGACTAGAACTTTGCTCACGCAAGGTTTATAGCTATATTGGTCACCCCCTGGATCGTAGCAGTTGCCCTTAATTTGATGAATCCTAACCGTTTAAGACATTGGTTGGCTCATTGCTGCTACTGTACCTCATAGCATGGTAAAGTGCTGTAAATTCCGTGCGATCGCGGATGGCAGCGCTGCAGAAATAGGGGAAACTGATAGATAGGTTAAATAAAAATGAGCGAAATAAACAAGGTCGCTAGCAGTTTCAGAAGCTCTGAATCCAAGGCTGTATCTACCCCTAAACTCGCTTTTGGAGGGCGCAATATGTTGGCTTATTTAAGGGAAACGGCTCGATCCTCGGAATACGCAAATTCCCCATCCAAAAGCTTTGTATTCAAGGACTGCAGCATCAATGAAGGTAGATATTTTGTTTCCCGAATTTGGGCTGGGGAATCTGACTGCATCGAGAAAATTACCTCGGCACTTCAAAAATCTGCCTCTATCCTTATAGAGGTTGACAAAGTTCGCACAACTTCTGACGGCAGCTCGGGCCAACTTCAATTAGGCTCTGTTATCCTCAGTTCAGATTACCTCGACCCATACAAAAGTTAACTGCCAAAATCGCACAGTTATCAAATAAGCTTGATGAGATAGCTCCGGGGCGTATCTACCAATAATGCCCTTAATGGAGTCTCCAATATGAGTTCTACATTCGCTCGAGTTAACTCGCAATCTTCTTTTAAAGAACGGCCGCGGCGCTCCTTAGTCTTCATTGACTCCGGCGTGAAAGATTACGAGTCAATTGCAGCGGGAGTGCTGCCCCGACAGCAGGTAGTCATACTCGACCGCACCAAAAACGGCATCGAACAAATCAGCTCTGAAATCGAACAATACGCCTCTACTAAGGGGGCGATAGACTCGGTTCACATTATTTCTCACGGCAGTTCCGGCAGCCTGCAACTTGGCAATACTGCTCTGGGTTCACATAACATAGAGCAATACAAAAGCCAGTTGAAAAAGTGGCAAACTTCACTAGCCCCACAAGCAGACATCATGCTGTACGGCTGCGATGTAGCCGCCGATACAGGTGCTAATTTCGTCGATCGCTTCAGTCAATTAACCGGGGCTGACGTTGCCGCTTCCACCAACACAACCGGCAGCGGTGGCGACTGGAATTTAGAATTTGCCTCTGGCCAAGTTGAATCTCCCTCAGCCTTGCACCCAGAGGCTATGGCAAGTTACCAAAGTGATTTAGCTACGATCGTAGTAGCCAACAATAGCGATAGCGGGCCGGGTTCATTAAGGGCTGCGATCGCCACCGCTGTTGCCGGCGATATCATTACCTTCGCTCCAGGTTTAGCCTCCCAAACTATTACCCTCACCAGCGGTCAACTCGATATTCCCGCTGGCAAAAACATTACCATTGACGGCGCCGCAGCACCCGGTTTAACCATCAGCGGCAACAATACTTCGCGGGTAATCCGCATAGGAGGTTCGACCAATGTTACTCTAAAAAACCTGATTGTTGCCAACGGCAAAGTTTCTGGAATCGATCCGAATAATGAGACAACTAGCGCCGGTGGTGGCATTCAAACAGGAGGTAGCAGCACTTTAACTTTAGAAAATTGCCAAGTCAATAATAATGTTGCCGGTTTTGGTGGCGGCATTCACACGGGTTTTCGCAGTACGACCAATGTAATTAACAGCAAGTTTAGCGGCAATGACGGTTCGCTAGCAGACAATACCGAACGCGGTGGCGGTGCGATCGCAACCAAAAGCGGGGGCGTTCTGACTATCAAAGATAGCGAATTTACCAACAACAAAGGCAGCTACGGCGGTGCTGTTAATAACCTGCTGGGCAGCATGACGATCGAAAACTCTAAATTTACAGGCAACCGCACAGATAAAGGCGTTGGTGGGGCAGTTTACGTCGATGGCGCTAATGCTTCCGGGCCCAATGCAACCCCCGGCCCTGTTGCCGGAAATATTGCTATCCGCAACAGCGTTTTCGACGGCAATATCGGGACAGGAGAAGGAGGCGCAGCCTTTTTGTTTGGTTATCTCCAAGATAAAGTGGTTTTGGAAAATAGCACTTTTATTAATAACCAAGCCGTAAAGAATTCATCAGGTACTGGAGGTTCTGGAGGCGGAGTCCGCCACGGCAATGTCGATTTGACCGTGACAAACTGTACGTTCGCTAACAATAAAGCTGAAGACAACGGCGGCGGTTTGTGGTTCGGAGAAAATGGAAATGTCAGCATTGTCAACAGTACCTTTTCCGGCAACAGTGCTGCTAAGCTGGGCGGGGGGATGGTTGCTGGCAACAGAGATTTTTTTTCGACTAATATCGTCAATTCGACTTTTGCTAAAAATACCGCTGGGGAATATTCGGGAGGTATTGCTACTTTTAACGATGCTGTGAAATCGCCAATTACTGTCAAGAATTCGATTTTTGATAGGAATACCGCAAGTAATCCTTTTAAAAATAGGCAGCACACTGGACGGGAGCTCATCGATGGGGGAAACAACCTTCAATTTCCCGCTAAACTGACGGTGGGAGATCCTAATGATAGTAATGTTACGGCAAGTATTACGATCGCAGACCCCTTACTCGGCTCTTTGCAAAATATTAACGGCGCTTTTGTGCTGCCGCTGCTAGCAGGAAGTCCGGCAATTGATACCGGTACTGGTGCGGGCGCGCCGGCGGAGGATCAGCGCGGTGCGAGTCGCCCTCAAGATGGTGATAATAACGGAAGTGCGATCGTGGATATTGGCGCTTACGAATTTAACCCTACAGTTACGCCGACTCTTACTGGTTCTTTGGGTCAAGCCAATAATTACAGCAGCGTCAGCGACCTGATCGCACAATGGCCGAATGCCGCACAGAATCAAGGCATCCAACTGTCTGGGATAGCTTTTGATGGCGTGGAAACTGACTACCTTAACCCGAATGTCATCAGCAACCTCACCTTAGCAACGAACGAAAACCCTAAAAGCTGGTTGAGCTACGGCAGTACCGGTGGTATTGGTGTCCCATCCTCTTATGATGGTTGGTTCACCGACGCCAAGAAAAATCGGGCGGAAATCAACCATAACCCCAACACCAATCAATCTCAGGCGCTGAAGGTGAAATGGGCAGATAACCAAGACATCACTAGCACAACGATCGACCTGAGTGGATTGACTCCCAAAACAAGTCCTGGTTTGGGCGATCAAGGCAATGAAGTTGGTTTCCTGCAAATCTTTAATAATGGGGTTCGGGTACCAGCCACCAATTTTAAGATCGCTCGCCTCAACGCTCCGAGCGCTCCAAAACCCATTACTGTGTCTTCAGATGGAGTGACTGTAATTGGCGATCGCACCGATGGCAGTTTCAAATTCCAGATAGTAGGAGACTCTCTGAGCGGCGCTACTTTTGACGAACTGCGGTTTTCCACTAAAGCCTACGATAGCCCCACCGCTGCCTACGCCGCCACCTCCTTCAAAAGCGATGGTTCCGATTACCTAGTGCGGCACATTGAATATCAAGGGATTTCTAATGCTGTGTCTCCGACTTTCTTCTCTTACGGTTCCTCTCCCGATCCTATTATTGATGGTGGTTCTGGAGTTGTTACGATTAATCGGACTGGCGATATTTCGGTTTCGGCTTCGGTGGACTATTTGATTGTTGCCCCTGGTGGTGGTCAACCTGTGAACAACGTAGACTACAACATTAGTCCATTTTCTGTGAATCCTTCGTCCGGCACGGTGAACTTTAATCCCGGTCAAACTAGCGTTAGTCTGACGATTAACAATCTACCTGGTTTGACTGGTGGGGTGGTGAATTTGGGCTTTGGCTCAGGTTCGATCGGCGCTCCGGCATCGACTGCAATTACTCTGCTTTAAGACTGTTAGTAGGGCGAGGAATCCTTGCTCTACTAATATATCTTGCAAGTAGTTAAATAAATGCTTTGGTAGTGATTCACAGTAACGGTTTAATATTAAATCAACCTAAATTTCCGAAGTAAAAGTATAGAATGCCCTAATTTTCAAAGCGAGTTTTTATTAAAAATGGAAACATTTATTACAGGAAGCAGCGATTTAAGTGTAAAAATTGTAGTCGTCAGGAAGATTCAAAATTCTCAATATAAGCAGCTTTTACTCCTCAACTAAATCTTTAATTTATCTGCTGATTATAGAAAAAAATTATTGAGCCGGAATTGCTAGAGCTCCGGGGGTCTCCATTCGATAGCTTAAGAATTATGTAAATAAAAAGTATGCCGAAAATTCTGGGAAAATTTTGGTGATGAAAAAACCGAAAGTTCATTGATTTTACAGCTAGATGAAATGCGCTCAATTGTAAAAAACAAGCGAAAAAAGCAATGGCTCTGGATAGCTTTCGATCGAAATACCCGTAAAATTGTTGGACTTTATATTGAATATCGCTCAATAAAATCTGCGTCCATGCTCTGGCAATCTTTACCTCCTGTCTATAGACAATGTGCTGTTTGTTATACTGATTTTTGGGAATCTTATTCAGAAGTGCTACCTTTTAAAAGACATCGACCTGTAGGTAAAGAATCGGAAAAAACCAGTCATATTGAAAGACTTAATAATGCTTTACGGCAGCTAATTTATCGTTTGCTTCGTAAAACCTTGTCTTTGTCAAAAAAACTGCTTTCACCATATTGGGGCAATTTTTAACTGTGGATCTCACTATAATTTTTGCATAAGAAAACGATATCCTTACTGTGCATGACTACCAACGCTAGTTTATGTAGAGAGCCAAAAGCTTGATTATCATTACTATGCAGGACTACCAAAATACTATTGATTATTTTGCCAAACTATAACTGAAAAAAGCTGCAACATGGTTCAGACATTCGCGGTATCGCCCTCGAAGGCGTTCCAGAGGAACAGGTTAACCCCACCCCGGAAATGGCGACAATTTTGGGTCAAGCCTTTGTGAGTTGGCTGGTGCAAAAAGTCAATAAATCAGTCGCAGAATTAACGATCGCGATCGGGCGCGACAGCCGCCTATCCGGGCCAATCTTAATGCAGCCAGTCATAGCGGGTATCACCTCAGTCGGCAGCCCAGGCTACGACTTTGAAATGGGTTCAACTCCCGCCAAAAGTTTGAGCATACCTGAACAATTTTTAGAGAAGCCACAGTAAGCTGTTGGGCCTTTAAATTGTATGTCAAAAAAAATTAAAGTCTTGTGGGGTGGGCGTCCCGCCCGCCCTCAATATACAATTTAAATGCGCTACAGCTTATGGCTCAAATACTGTGCTTGCTGCGTAAGTCCTGAATATTGCTATTTCCTTGCTGGAGCATTGGATCTGGGGTCTAAAGCGTCTCGCAACCCGTCGCCCAAAAGGTTGAAACCCAGAACAGTCAAGGTAATCAGCAAACCTGGAAACACGATCGTCCAAGGAGAAGAAAGAGCATATCCGCCCTTAAAAGCATCAGAAAGCATCGTCCCCAACTCAGGAACCGGCGGCTGTGCGCCTAAACCCAAAAAACCCAAACCGGCAGCTTCTAGTGTCGCCGTACCAGTCGAAAGAGTTGCTTGTACAACTAGAGGCGCCAGACTTCCCGGCAAAATGTGGCGAAAAATAATCCGCAAGTCGCTGGCGCCCAAGGCCTTGACAGCCAAAACAAATTCTTGTTCCCGCAAAGACAGCACCATACTGCGAGTTAAACGGATGTAAATCGGAATTTGCACGAGGCTGACGGCGATAATTACACTTTGCAGGCTCGGCCCGGTGACGGTGACAACGCCGATCGCCAGTAAAATCGAAGGAAAAGCTAGCAAAATATCCGCCAAAGTGCCGATCGCAATTTCCAGCAACCCCCGAAAATACCCGGCCACCAGCCCCAAAACCGCTCCCACAATTAAACCCGCACCCACAGAAACCAGGCTAACGAGTAAAGATATCCCCAATCCGTGCCACACCCGCACCAACAAATCTCGCCCCAAACCGTCGGTGCCAAACCAATGTTTAGCGCTAGGAGCCACTAAGCGCAACAAATAATCTCGATCGACCGCCGGATCGTAAGGGGAAAGTAGGGGGGCCAACAGTGCCGAGAGCATCAGCGCTAAAGTCAAAATTAAGCCGATTTTCCCCGAAGTCGATCGCCAAAATCGTTGAAAAGCCGGCTGTGGAAATATTAAGTTTTTATGCAATTTTAGATTTTCCATCGAATGCTGTCACCAAAAAAACTCAGGACTTATTGCCAAACCTTTTAGGACTGAGATGCCTGTGGTGCCCATAAACTGATTAATTGATTGACAAGGGCGAGCAATTCAGATACAGACTCATTGACTTCGGGCGCTTCAAATCCATGAATAAATCGGTTTCTTACGCTTAAAAGTAGCATTGCTCGATCGTACTCTTCTATTGAAAGTTCTCCTTGCGAATACATATGTTTAATCAGAGATACAGTTGGAAATCTTTCAATGGGAATAGTAACTTCCTCAGCTAGTCTACGCAGGAGTGCTTCAATTGTTCCCCAAAGTGATAAAAACGCGCCTTCATTTTCTCCTAATGAGATCAGACGTTCACCCTGTGTTTTTCTACTAAAAACTTGTTCCCAAGATAATAGATTTACTTCATTGTCTTCGTCTTTCAGTAAAGCATCTTCAGTAATTAACAAGAAACGCCAGCCTGTATTTTTAGAGACTATTTCAGCAATTTCTTTCAACCTGTCTATGGATGTTTGTCTGGCAGAACGTTTGAATTCGATTATGTAACCTTCGGCTTCGTTCTTTTTGGCAATCAAATTTGGGCGATATGTACCTAAATCGAAAGGGATGTCTTCTGGTTCAGGGTCAACCAATACTGTATAGCCTTGTTGTCGGTATTTGTCGGCAATTTTAGACACTGATTTGTCGTGTATCAATTTAGTAGCGGTCATAGATAACTCTCTAATGCTTTTGCTGAATTTATTCTAACGTAAACGCACTTGCACCAGATTCGGGTTCATTGCCTCCTTGATTACTCGGCGGTTGAAACCGCTACTATACAAACAAAGTCCGCCTGCGCGGACTAAGAAATAAGGGGAATATTTAAGACAGATTAAAGGCTAGATTCACTCACGACTTAGGCAACAGATTATACACAGAATCTTGTGAAAACTCTGCATTTTTTGGACCAACTTCAAAATGGATAGTATACTCCGATGCACCTTTAATATCTAATGACTCACGTATAGCCTGGCCTCGACCAAAAATCAAATCTTTTCTGAGAGTACCATCCACATAAATCTTGATAGATACACGACTCAACCTAGAGTTGTCAGGTAAACCGTAAGCTAATTTTATTTCACCTGAATTGTTAATAATTTTACAGGCATAAGATTTGGATTCTGATGCCGAAAGTCTAAAAGCGCTACTCGGTTGCTCAGTGCGCTTAGCAACACTAATTAAGTTGTCGGTGTCATAGTCAGGGTTGCCATTTTTAGACACATCTTCGCATTTAACTTCAGTGGCAGTAGGTGTTGAAGGCCCCGACCCTGAAAAAGGAGGAGAAGGAGTTGGTTTTACTGTAGGTAAAGCTGGAGATAATTCGTCAATTATTGGTTTGCCCGATGGGCTAAATCGAATAGTTTGTGTTATTTTTTGTTCGTTGTTTAGGTTGATAGTAAAATTTTGAGGTGGATAACCTGCTTTAGTCAAATTAACACTAACATCTCCTTTGCTGGAAATCGTGACTTTGGCATAACCATTACTGTCAGTATATTTGACGGGTGGCGCACCTACAGCGATGAATTGAATTCTTACTCCATCTAAAGGTTCTCCTAATTCTGTTTGTGTAATGAGTTCAACTTCCTGTGTTTTTTCAGGGGAGGTTGCGGATTTTGGGTATATAATATCTCTAAATCCTGGCACGGTAAAAACAGTAGCAATCAATCCCATAAAAGCAATAGGAGTACCTAAAACAAAGGCCCATTTAGTGTAATTGATTTTCGGAGATTTTTGGGTCATGGTTTCATCCCTGGATTAAATGGACAACCTACATAAATATCAACATCGCTAAATAGTGCGAAACCGGAAATTTTATAAATATTTTTACTCAAGTGATTTATGAGCATTCGCCATGATTTCCGATCGCCCTCACCGATCTTGTATTTCCCTCACGCCAGTTGTCCTCTCCAGCAGCCACCAGCCACCAGTCGATCGGCTGCTTCTGACTGATGACTTCCTTAAAGACCCTTTAAGATATAGAGAACAAGATAAATGTAAAAGCACAATGACATCAACTCTGCTCAAAACCTCCGCCCGATCGCCCCTCAACGCCCCAACAATCCGCCATTTCCCCAACGGCCTCACCGTTATAGCCGAACACTTGCCGGTCGATGCTGTTAACCTCAGCGTGTGGCTCAATTTAGGCTCCGCCGTCGAACCAGACGACATTAACGGCATGGCTCACTTTTTAGAACACATGATTTTTAAGGGAACTCCGAGCATTCCCAGTGGCGAATTTGAGCGCGCGATCGAGCAACGCGGCGCTGTCACCAATGCTGCCACCAGCCAAGACTACACTAACTACTACATCACCACAGCTCCTAAAGATTTTGCCGAACTAGCTCCCCTGCAAGTCGATGTGTTGCTCAACGCCAGCATTCCCGACGACGCCTTCGATCGAGAACGGCTGGTAGTCTTAGAAGAAATTAGACGATCGGAAGACAATCCCCGCCGCCGTACCTATCAGCGATCGATGGAATTAGCCTTTGAAGTCCTGCCCTACAAGCGACCGGTACTCGGCCCGACTGCGGTAATCGAACAGTTGACAGCCCAACAAATGCGGGATTTCCACAGCAGCAGATATCAGCCAGGGGCGATGACAGCCGTAGCTGTAGGCAATTTGCCAGTCGAGCAACTAATAGAAATTGTCGCAGACAGTTTTGCAGCAAAAAGTACAGCACAAACCAACAAAATAAATGTGCCTGCTGTCGGCAACTTTCACCCAGAATCCCAAATCCCCAACTACGGCCAAGAATCGCCGTTTACAGAAACAGTCCGCCGCGAATTTGTAGACTCTGCCCTTCAGCAAGCCCGACTGATCGTGATGTGGCGAGTGCCAGGTTTCATGGAAATGTCCGAAACTTATGCCCTCGACGTTTTGGCGACAATCTTGGGTCACGGCCGCACAACTCGCTTGGTTCAGGATTTGCGGGAAGAAAAAGGGCTAGTCTCATCAATTTCGGTCAGCAACATGACTCAGCGACTCGGCGGAGTATTCTCAATTTCGGCTCAACTACCGACAGAAAACTTGGCAGCAGTGGAAGCTGCGATCGTCCAACACATCCGCACTCTCCAAACCGAACTGGTGACAGATGCCGAAATTTCCCGCATCCGCACTCAAGTAGCAAATCGGTTTATCTTTGGTAACGAAACTCCGAGCGATCGAGCAAGTTTGTACGGTTACTATCAGTCGATGGTAGGAGATATCGCTCCCGCCCTCAACTATGCCGCCTGCATCCAAGCTCAGACTGCTGAGGATCTCCGAGAAGCTGCCGTTAAATATCTCTCTCCCGACGCCATGGGTGTTGTGGTAATTCGCCCAGACGAAGCATAAACTTGCATCCGGTCGCGCTTTCAAGAGCAATTCCCTAGTGCTGGTTAGGCATTCGGAAGAAAGAAAACCCACTGGTACCAGGGATTTTTAGCTAGTCAGACGAGAATCCCCACACTATATCGCTTCGATTAGTGTGGGATGACTCGTCGCGTGAATCGAGGATTCCACATTTTCATGCCCTCACAAGCATAGCGGGCGAGCAATGAAGATGTGGATGACGACATCAAAGTACAATAAGTTTTTTATTTACTAGACCAACATTGTTGTTCGGTATAATTATTAATTTGCTTGACATGGTATAGTAGTTTCTGGTATTTTTATTCTCAACAAATGCGTCAAGGTCGTAGCGCAATGAAAATAACATACCAGTATCAGTTCTATCCCGACACCAGTCAAAAGTCAACCCTCAACCAATGGTTAAGAATTTGTCGCTATTGGTACAACAGACAACTAGGCGATCGATTTGATTGGTGGGAGAGGAACCGCACTACTGTGAATGCTTGTCCATTGATAGCTAGTATCTCTGCGCCTCGTGAAAAGCCCAACTATTATTCGCAAAAACAACAATTGCCAGCCCTCAAAAAAGACTTGGTAAAAGTCTTCCACAGTGGCGAGCTATTAGACTTTAAACAGGTAGATTCAACTATCCTACAAGATGTTTCTAAGCGAGTAGACAAAGCCTTTGAGCGATTTGTTGTAGGGGATAGCAAAGGCGGGCGCTCGGGTAAACCTCGATTCAAGACTGAAGCGGATTACCGAACGATGACTTTTTCTACGGCTAACAACGACTGGATTAAATTGGTTCGCAAGAATTGGTTTTATATCCGATTGCCGAAGTTAGGCGTCATAAAAGTTCGGATGCACCGCCCCATCCCCGATGGATTTACCATTAAGCAAATTAGCGTGACTAGAAAGGCTGATGGTTGGTTTATCCAGGTAATGCTTGAAGACTCTTGTGTGCCCCAGTTCACGCTCGACAAAGTTACCCCAAACTGGGACAACTCAATTGGGTTAGATGCGGTGCTGCATGAAGATGTCTATTTAGCAACGTCGTCAGGCGAGAAGTTACCTTCGTTAAAACCGCTTCGCAAAAACCAAGCTAAGTTAGACCAGATCTCAAGGAAGCGGAACAAACGGAAGCGCGGTTCTAAAGCCCGACGGAAATTAGCCCAAAAAGAAGCGAGACAGCACCAAAAAATAGCGCGTTCTCGGCAATATTTCCACTACAAAACAGCTCACAGACTTGTAAGGTGTGGAGCTAAATTCTTTTTTCATGAGGACTTAAACTTAAAAGGCTTAACGAAACGGAATAAAGTTAAGCAAGCTCATGAGGGTACTTACCTCCCAAACGGTCAATCAGCTAAATCAGGACTAAACAAGTCTTGGTTGGATGCTGCGTTTGGTCAATTTTTCAAGACGCTGGAATACATAGCCGAAAAAGCTGGGTCAGCCGTCGTTCCGCAAAAACCTGCTTATACGTCAATGGTTTTGTGCTATCGGAATGAAATTGTTTTCACTAATTGCGGTATGCGAAACTATTGGGACGAGCAACATTCTTTAATGGTCGATCGCGATGTTAACGCCGCGATTAATTTAAAGAAACTGGGGTTGGACATTTTCCCCAGGATAAAAAGCCGTGGCGGGAATCTTTCTGTAGTAGGAACTATAGATGATAGTACCGCGAAGGAAATTTTGCACACCCTTCATCGGGCTGCAAAGAAGCCTACCCCAATGGTGACAGCTTGTGTTGGCGTAGGAGGATGTCACTCTAGGGAAACCGGATTGATCGGCATCGTAATTCTAAAATCTAAAATCTAAAATCTAGAATCTAAAATCGATTGACAGGGGCACGCAAGCATGAAATTACAAAACTTTCTCAACTCAAAAATTAGGTACGATGCCAAAGCAATTGCTGCAGACGACGAACTCAGTGGTCAAATTCAAAGCCGCCTCATTGACCTGGGTTTACTGAAGCCTCCCGTAGACGGAATTTTTGGCCCTCTCTCTACCGCCACCCTCCACCGATTTCAAACTCTGATGAAGTGCGGCGAACCGGGTTTTTTGGGAGCAGTCACAGCCAAAAAGCTGATTGAAACCAAACCAGAGGAGATTCCCACACATCCCCTGATCCTGAAAACGCTCAGAGACACCATTTTAAAATCAAAACCGCTGGCGTCTTCTCAACTTCACGACTCGGAAAAACAAGTAATACCAGCCGGAAAAGAGTTTGAGATTCTGGCTTTTGCTCCGGCTCGCGGTCACATCAGAGTTGCTCTCCGCAACGAGTCTTTCAAAGGTTCAGGAATTTGGTATGTTTTTGGAGCACACGCTCAAATTACTCAAGAGAGCGTTCTGTTTTTTCCCAAACCGAATCCCCCAACTGTCAGGCTCGGCATTCCTTATAAATCGCAACTGGATAACTTGAATAATCCTACAGGTTCTTGCAATGTAACTTCATTAGCGATGTGTATGGACTTTTTGAAAGTGCCACGGCGCAAACAAAGCGGGCAATATGAAGACGAACTTTACGAATATGCGATCGCCAAAGGTTACAGTCGCTGGGACCCATACGATTTAGCAAAGATTGTTAGAGATTACGGCGCTCAAGATTTCTTTACCGAGAATGCAACTATTGATGACGTTCAAGATTGGCTAGCCAGTGGAAATCCCGCTGTCATCCACGGATACTTCACGTCTTTCGGTCACATTATAGTTGCCTCCGGCTACGACAGCGAGGGATTCTTCGTTCACGATCCGTATGGCGAGTGGTTCCGAAGTGGCTACGATACAAGTGTCAGCGGTGCTTACTTGCACTATACTTACCGCTTAATCCGCAGCCTCTGTATGCCTGACGGGAATTTTTGGGTTCATTTTATTTCTAATCATTGTTAAGAGTCATTAGTCATTAGTCATTAGCTAAGAGATAAGTTGCCTCTGGAATTATTCGGCGATTCAAATCGTTTAATAGTCAAACGAAGTCGGCTCAGAGAGAGACTAAAAAGTAAAATGGCTATTAAAGATTGATTTGGTATTGGCCATATTTTCTATCACTAATGACTGCTGACTAATGACTAATGATTCTGAATTTTCATGCTTAAATCGAGCCAAGTCGAGCGCGTAATCGGAGCACTGGTAGAAATATAGTCAACTCCGGTTTCCGCTACACTTCTAATTGTTTCTAAAGTAACATTGCCGGAAGCTTCAATTTTTACCCGATCGCTCTTTTCGCGAATTATTGCCACAGCCTGCCGCATCAAATCAAAGGACATATTATCTAACATGATAATATCGGCTTTGTGCTGCAAAGCTGTCTCTACTTCGGCGAGAGTTTCGGTTTCGACTTCGATCGTCAGCGGATAGGGGATAGAATTGCGAATTAGGGCGATCGCCTCTGCAATTCCCCCAGCCGCCGCAATGTGATTGTCTTTAATCATCACCGCGTCATCTAATCCCATCCGGTGATTGCAAGCACCGCCGACTTGAGTTGCGTATTTTTCCAACAATCTCAATCCGGGCGTTGTCTTGCGGGTATCTACCAATTGCACGGGCAAATCGGCAATTTTGTCAACATATTTCTGAGTCAAAGTAGCGATGCCGCTCAAACGCATTGCCAAGTTTAATGCTACTCTTTCTCCCGTTAGCAGCGCATCGAAATTGCCGGAAATCTCGGCAATTACTTCTCCTTTTTCGCACAGTTTCCCTTCCGGTACTTGGGGGATGAAACAGAGGCTGCTGTCTAAAAGTTTAAATGTGCGATCGGCAATTGGCAATCCGGCAATGACTCCAGCTTCTTTGACAATCCATTTAGCTGTACCCTGGATGCTGTTTGCGGGAAATAAGGCCGATGTTGTGCGATCGCCCCTACCGATATCTTCTAGTAGCCAGTTGTGCAATAGGGAGTCTAAAACAATCCAAGGCGGTAATATTGCTGTCATGTTTTTGTCAGTTGTTATATCAAGATCATATCTACTAGGAACAATAGTCGATCGGGCGATTTTAGGCAAGTTACACAATTATGATGGTATGAGTGCGATCGGGATTTGGGTAGAGCGAGGGCGATCGTACTAGATAAGGGGGTATTCTGTTGCAGACGTTGGGTGTTGGTGCTTTAATGGAGTGGATGGGTATCGATCGCGAGAAGAAACCATGATACAGCCAGTCATTTTAGAAAAATTAGCAGAACTCCCTGAGTCTCTTCAGACAGAAGTGCTTCATTACATTGAGTTTTTGATTGAAAAGCAGGCTAAAAACTCAACCCAAGAAAAGCCGACACAGAAGCGTCGTGTTGCCGGAACAATGAAAGGAATGTTTGTTCTACCGCTGCCTGATGACTTTGATGAGTCGCTTGAGGATATGAAGGAATACATGGAATGAATAGATTACTATTAGATACTCATGCTTTGATCTGGTTTGTATCCAATGATCCAAATCTGCCAGTGTCAACTAGAGACAAGATTGAATCTGCCGACGATGTTTTCTTGAGCATTGCAAGTCTTTGGGAGATGGCAATAAAGCTCAATATTGGAAAACTCCCCTTACAGGGCAATTTTGAAGACATTGAACCTCAACTCATTGCTGCGGGTATAACGATTCTTCCTGTTACATTTGCCGATACGGTTCAATTCCGTTATTTACCCCTGCATCATCGAGATCCTTTCGATCGCATTCTGGTGGCACAGGCGATTAATCATTCCCTTGTTTTGGTTAGTCGCGATGTGGCTTTTGATGCCTATGACCTTCAGCGGTTATGGTCATAGCTGCGGCGGGTATCATGTTGACAAAGGTGGGTGTCGGTGATTTAATGGAGTGAGTTTGCTTTGTCGCAAGGAAAATTGGCGCCAAAGAAACAAGCTCATCTGATTTATGAGCAAGCAGAGGCTTTGGGGTGGGCCACTACGGCTAAGGGTAGGTTTGCTAGTAAATTGGGAAGTAACGAACTTGATAAATTAGAGTTCGGAATTGATGATTTCGCCTAAAAACTACATTCAAGCTACAAATACTCAGTTATGACTCACCTAAATATTTCTCCTCTCAACCGTCGCTCTTTTCTTAGTTATGTTGCTTTAGGTACTTTGGGTTTATTGACCGAAGAACGAGACGCAAGCCCCTGGCTTTAGACACGGGGATAAGTCGGCAGCGGTTTCAACCGCCTTCAATA